>CALACD010000589.1 GCA_937890445.1 uncultured Acidimicrobiia bacterium
ATGCACCTGGGTCGGGTGCTCACCGCCGGGTCCGACGTGTGGCTGAACAACCCGATCCGTCCTCACGAGGCCTGCGGCACCAGTGGCGAGAAGGCGGCGTTGAACGGCGGCTTGAACTGTTCGATCCTGGACGGTTGGTGGGCCGACTGGTTCGTGCCGGGCATCGGTTGGGACATCCCGACGTCGGACCTCACGGACCTTTCCGCTCGGGACGACGCCGAGGCAGTGGCGCTGCTGGAGCTGATCAACGAGGCGGTGCTGCCTCGGTTCGAGGACCGAAGCCAGTGGTGGTCGATGGTGCGTGCCATGCTGGTCCACCTGGGACCACTGGTGACTGCTGGTCGCATGGTCGACGAGTACGACCGTCGCTTCTATCGCCCGATCGCCGAGGGCCGTGTCTCCTCGTGAACGTTGGCTCGGGGAGCCCTATCCGCTCGGCGCGGTCTGGGATGGCTCCGGGACCAACTTCTGCTTGTTCTCCGAGGTCGCAGATCACGTCGAACTCTGTCTCTTCGATGCCGACGGGACCGAGGAGCGAGTGCCCATGGCCGACCGCTCGGCCTCGGTGCACTACCTCTATCTGCCCGGGGTCGGCCCTGGGCAACGCTACGGATACCGAGTGTTCGGACCGTGGAACCCGTCAGCCGGTCAGCGATGCAACCCGGCCAAGCTGCTGATCGACCCGTACGCTCGGGCCATCAGCGGCGGCGTCGACTGGTCCGGTCCTGTCTTCGGCCATCGTCGCACCGACCCGGACCGCCCCGACGATCGGGACAGCGGTCCCTTCGTGCCTCGTTGCGTCGTCGTCGACGACCGATTCGATTGGGAGGGCGACACCCCGCTGCGACGCCCTTGGAACCAGACCGTCATCTACGAGACGCATGTGAAGGGTCTGACCCAGCGGCATCCCGACGTACCCCCTGAGCTGCGAGGTACCTACGCCGGGATGGCCACCGACCCAATCATCGGCCACCTGGTCGATCTCGGGGTCACCGCCGTCGAACTGATGCCGATCCATCACTTCGTTCCCGAGGGCTTCACCGCCGACAAGGGACTGACCAACTACTGGGGGTACGCAACCGCGGGGTTCTTCGCCCCGCATGGCGCCTATGCCGCGTCGGGCGACGGTGGGGGGCAGGTGACCGAGTTCAAGAACCTGGTCAAGGCCCTGCATCGGGCCGGGATCGAAGTGTTGATCGATGTGGTCTACAACCACACCACCGAAGGAACGGCCGAAGGCCCGACGTTGTCGATGCGAGGCATCGACAACGCGGCCTACTACCGGTTGGTGCACGGGCATCCCGCTCACTACGAGGACTTCACCGGGACCGGCAATTCGTTGAACGTCCGTCATCCATCGACGCTGCAACTGGTGATGGACAGCCTTCGCTACTGGATTCAGGAGATGCACGTCGATGGTTTCCGCTTCGACTTGGCTTCCACCCTGGCTCGGGAACTCTACGACGTCGACCGGTTGTCGTCCTTCTTCGATCTGATCCATCAGGATCCGGTCATCCGACAGACCAAGCTGATCGCCGAGCCGTGGGACGTCGGACCCGGCGGCTATCAGGTCGGCAACTTTCCGCCGTTGTGGTCGGAATGGAACGGGCGCTACCGCGACGAGGTCCGTGACGTATGGCGAGGGCATTCCAGCCCCGCTGACTTCGCCTATCGTCTGACCGGAAGCTCCGACCTCTACGACAACGAGGGGCGCCGCCCCTCGGCAAGCATCAATTTCGTCACCGCTCACGATGGCTTCACGCTGAGAGACCTGGTCAGTTACAACGAGAAGCACAACACAGCCAACGGTGAGGGAAACCGTGACGGCCACAACGACAACCGGTCCTGGAACAGCGGCACCGAGGGCTGGACGGACGACCCTGTGGTGCTCGAGACCCGCCGTCGACGGCAGTTCTCCATCATGACAACCCTGTTGTTGTCCCAAGGGGTGCCCATGATCTCCGGGGGTGACGAGATCGGCCGGACGCAGAACGGCAACAACAACGCCTATTGCCAGGACAACGAGATCAGTTGGCACGACTGGGACAACGTCGACGAGGTACTCCTCAAGTTCACTCGTCGCCTGCTGCGAATCCGGGCCCGTCACCCGGTCTTTCGGCGTCGACGCTTCTTTCTCGGACACCCGGTGCTCGAGAGCTCCCTGGCCGACATAGGTTGGTACCGCCCGGACGGCCACGCCATGAGCGACGCCGACTGGCACGACTCGAGGATTCGAGGACTCGCCGTCTTTCTGAACGGACACGGGCTCACCGGTACCGGTCCACGTCTCGAGCAGATCATCGACAACAGCTTTCTTCTGTTGTTCAATCCGACCAACGCTCCCATCGACTTCCAGGTCCCCGACGGCCTCGGAGGCGAAACCTGGCGGGTCGTGCTCGACACGAACGACCGAGCCAATCGAGGCGAGCGGGTGGCATCATCGGACCGGTGGACGGTGGCTGGTTGGGGGACCGTCCTGCTGCAACGCGAGGAGCTGGAGGAAACGCACTGATGCGAGTCCTGTTCGCTACGGCCGAACTGTCGCCGATCGTGAGTGCCGGTGGACTGGGCGAGGCTGCCTCGGGGCTTGCCTCGGCCTTGCGTTCGGCCGGCGTCGACGTCGAGATCGTCCTGCCGGCCTACCAGCGTTGGGAGCTGTCCGACACAACCCGGACGGAACTTGCCGTTCCCGACTGGGCCGCACCGGCCGTTGCGGTCAGCGGGCGTCACCCGCTGGTGGGACCGTTGACGCTCATCGAATGCCCGGGCATCGAACGTCCCAATCCCTACGTCGACGAGAACGGCCAGGGTTGGATCGACAATGATCGACGATTCGGTTCGTTCTCTGCTGCGGTGGCTGCCTTGGCCGACCTCCGTCAACCGGATGTGATCCATCTGAACGACTGGCACACCGGGTTGGTGCCAGCCCTCGTCGGCACGGACCGTCCGACGGTGCTCACCATTCACAACCTGGGTCATCAGGGGTGGGCCGACGCGTCATGGTTGCATCGACTGCCTCACCATCGGGACGCCTTCGCACGCGGTGATGCCTGCAACATGCTGGCGGGAGCGATACGGACCGCCGATCGAGTGGTTGCCGTCAGCCCGAGCTACGCCCGGGAGATCCTCACCCACGAGGGGGGCATGGGGCTCGACGATGTACTCGTCGACCGTGGTGAGGCAGTGACGGGAATTCTCAACGGCATCGACACCGAGGTCTGGGACCCGACGTCTGATCCTCACCTGGCTGCGCCGTACGATCTGGCCGGGGTCGACGATGGCAAGGCCGCCAATCGTTCGGCGCTGTTGTCCGAGATCGGTTGGACCGAGACCGGCGAACCTCTCATCGCCATGGTTACTCGACTCGTCGACCAGAAGGGGGTCGACCTGGCGCTCGATGCCGCTCGTTTCGTCGAGGGAGCGCAGGCCCGACTGGTGATCCTCGGTTCTGGTGAGCGGGCTCTGGCCGACCGGGCTCACGAACTGGCCGCCGCACGACCGGATCGCGTCTGGTTTCTCGAGGGGTTCGACGTGCCGCTCTCTCATCGGATGTTCGCCGCTTGCGATCTGCTGCTCATGCCCAGCCGTTTCGAGCCCTGCGGCTTGGCCCAGATGCAGGCAATGGCCTACGGGACGATCCCGGTCGTGACATCGGTTGGAGGATTGCGTGACACCGTCATCGATGCGGACCGGGCGCGAGCCGACGGAAACGGCTTCGTCGCAACGTCGCTCGACACCGCAGGGGTGGTGGATGCCGTACATCGGGCAACACGGGCTCTTCGTCACTCCCGTCGGCGTTCGGCGCTGATTCGCCGCGGTATGAGCGCCGACTGGTCGTGGCAGGCTCCGGCCGACGAGGTGATCGAGTTGTATCAGTCGGTCGTGTAACGCTCGGTCGATCGGGTAGCTCAGTCGATCGTGTAGTTCTTGGGTACCGCAACGACCCCGCCGGTCGAGACGTGGAAGCGGGCGGCGTCGGCCGCGCCATCGATCCCGATTGCGAAACCGGCGGGAATGCGTACGTTCTTGTCGACGATGCAACGCCGCAGGCGAGCCCCGGGCTCGATGACGACTCCCTCCATCAGCACCGACTGGTCCACGTTGGCCTGCTCCATGATGTGGACGCCGCGGGACAACACCGAATCCGACACCGAGGCGCCCCCGATGATCGCTCCCGAGGACAAGATGCAGTTCGACACTCGGGTGGGTGAGTTGGGAGCGTCGCTCAACTTGGCGGGCGGCTCGGTCAAGCCCTGGGTGAAGATGGGCCACTGGCTGTTGTAGAGGTTGAACCGTGGCACAGGTGCCACCAGATCCATGCTTGCCTCGAAGTAGGAATCGAGGGTCCCGACATCGCGCCAGTAATGGCCGTCGGCGTGGGACTCGCCGGGGACCTTGTTGTCGGCGTAGTCGTAGACCTGAGCATCACCCGAGGCGACCAGCGCCGGAATCAGATCACCGCCGATGTCGTGGCTCGAGCCCTCGCTCTCGGAATCGGAGGTGACCGAGTCGCGCAGGACCTGGGCGTCGAAGATGTAGTTACCCATCGAGGCCAGGACCATCGACGGATCACCGGGAATGGTTGGTGCATCAGGATTCTTCTCG
>CALACD010000590.1 GCA_937890445.1 uncultured Acidimicrobiia bacterium
AGACCCGCTGAGACTCACCCAAGACCGCAAATCCCGCTTTTCCGCATCCTGCTAGAAGTTCTCGGTGATACTGATGATGGCCGGGCCGAGCACCACGACGAAGAGTGCGGGGAAGATGCAGAACACCATCGGGATCATCATCTTGACCGGGGCCTTCATGGCCTGCTCCTGGGCACGCTGACGGCGTTTGATACGCAGTTCGTCGGCCTGGGCTCGCAGGATACGACCGATGCTCACACCGAAGGTGTCGGCCTGGATCATGGCCAGCACGAACGATCGCACCTCGGGCGTACCGCAACGTTCTTCCATGGCCCGGAGGGCATCGGCACGACCGGAACCGGCGCGGCTCTCACCCAAGACCCGGGCGAACTCATCGGAGAGTTCACCGGGAACGTTGTTGATGACTCGATCGAGGGCCTGTTCGAACCCGAGGCCGGCTTCGACCGAGATGACAAGCAGGTCCATCACGTCGGGCAGCGCTCGTCGAATGGAGTTCTGGCGAGCATCGACCTTCTTGTTCAACGACGAGGTCGGGCCGAGTGCACCGATCATCACGCCGAGGCCGGCCATCGCCCAGAGCTTGATGCCACCGACACCCAGCGGGTTCCAGATCATGATGATGATCAGCCAGACCGGGATGAAGACGAAGCCCATGATGCGGAAGGCCAGGAACCGTTCGACCTTGTCGGGCGAGTTGATGCCGGCCTGGACATGTCTCTTGCGGACGGATTCGACGTAGGCCGGTGGGTTCAGACGTCCACCGATCTTGGTCAGTGTCTCGACCACCGGACCCAGGATTCGCTCCTGGATCGGAGCCAGCAGCTCCTGGTCTCGTACGTTCTCGAGCTCGTAGTCATCGAGTTCACGCAGCGAGGCCCGCAACGCGGCCCGTTCGTCCATGGACGCCAGGACCGAATACAGCACCAGTCCGATGCCGGCGGCGAGTGCAGCGACCAGGGAGCGAGGATCGATAGAGCTCAGGTACTCAAACATTGATCGTGATCACCTTCTTCATCCAGAGGCTGCCGATGGTCATGAGGACCAGGCCGACTCCGATGAACACGTTCCCGAGGCCAGTCGAGAACAGCGGGTTGATGTAGCCCGGGTTCATGATCCACATCACGAAACCGAGGCCCGGTGGCAGACCACCGAGAATGAATGCCGACAACTTGCCTTCGGCCGTGAGCGCTGCGACCTCGCCCTTGAGACGTTCCCGGGCGATCATCGTGTCGGAGACCGTCATCAGCAGCTCGTTCAAGTTGCCGCCGACCTCACGCTGGATGCCAATGGCCATGACGGCCCAGGCGAAGTCCGGGCTCGACAGCCGTTCGGCCGTCGCTCCCAGCGCATCTTCGATCTCACGTCCGAGGCGGGCTTCGGTCATGACTCGTCGCAACTCGTACCCCATCGGGTCGATGATCTCGTTGGAGACGGCTTCGAGACCCTGGGGCAGGGAGTAGCCGGCCCGTAGCGTGCCGGCCAGGAGCTGCAGCGTGTCGGGGAGCTGCTGTTCGAAGGCCCGAATGCGACGCGAGGCCCGCATTCGGACGCCGACGATCATGATGACCGCGCCCAGCATGCCGAACACCAGCACACCGAGGACTCCGCCCATCACGACGAATCCGAGAATGCTCGCGATCAGCACACAAACCATGAAGAACGACATGGCCTCGCCGGGACGCAGAGGCAGTTTGGCTCGTTCGAGGAGCTCCTCGATCTTGCCCAGGAAGCCACGGTCTTCGGCGAAGGACTCCGAGAACTCGACGGCGCGCTGGACCAGGGCGGTCTGTACCAGCGCCTGCTCCTCGTCATCGAGTTCGGTTCCGTCACCCTCGCCGCTGTAGCGGTCGATCAACCCCTGCAGCGAGGTCTCGCCGCTGGCGAACAATGCCCCGAGGGCATAGACCGTGAGGCCGATGCCGACGAAGGCGAGGGCCAGGGCGACGTAGAGCCCCATCTGGCTCCGGAAGAAGGCGAGGCCGGAAGCTTCACGAACCGGAACCGCTGCGAGGCCGACCGGTCGTTCGGTCACGATGCCAC
>CALACD010000591.1 GCA_937890445.1 uncultured Acidimicrobiia bacterium
TTCTGGCAGACACCGAGACGTTCACCGTCGGGACCGCCCTCGCAGCAGTCACGCTGCCCTGCGCCCTGCTGCTCTTCGTCCTGCAGGGACGAATCCCCAGCGGCGAGCGAGCCGGGTCGACCTCCTAGGCATCCGAGCAGCGCGGGCACCGCCGATCGACCCGACCGCCACGAATGCTGGGCGAACGTTCAACCTGTTCAGCACGGCGTCGGGACTCATCGCGGCGTCGGGACTAGAGCCCGATCAGTGGTCGTGCGAACTCGGCAATGCGGGCAATGGCCTGATCGGCTTCGGGCACGAACCCGGCTGAGGAATGCCACACGTGGACCATCTCGGGCCACACCTCCAGTACCGCCTCGCCACCAGCGGCTTCGACCATGGCGGCCAGGCGAACCGAGTCATCCAACAGCACTTCGGCATCGCCCACGTGGATGAGCATGGGCGGGAGTCCGGCCATGTCGGCGTGGATCGGCGAGGCGAGCGGGTTGGTGGGATCCCCCTCTGCTCCGAGGTACATCCCTCCGATGATGGCCAGCGAACCCGGCGTCACCATCGGATCGGCGTCGGCCCGGGTGACCATCGACTCGCCAGTGCCCTGCAGGTCGATCCAGGGCGAGATCGGCAGGGCGGCCCCGGGCAGCTCATCGCCGGCGTCGCGCAACGCCAGCAGCGTGGCGACGGTCAGACCGCCACCGGCCGAATCGCCCGAGATGGCGATGCGCGACGGCTCGACGCCATCGGCCACGATGGCCCGGTAGGCAGCGATGGCATCATCGAGGCCGGCCGGGAAGGGATGCTCGGGAGCCAACCGGTAGTCGGCGGCGAACACTCGACACCCCATGGCCTGGGCCAGGTGCCCGAGCAGGTTGCGGTGCGAGTCGACCGACCCCGCCACGTAGCCACCGCCGTGGAGATAGAGCACGACCGAGGCCTCGTCGGCGTCATCGGTCGAGATCCACTCACCGGGCACTCCACCCACGACGGCTGGGGTACCGGTGACTCCTTCGGGAAGGCGCCCACCGACCCGGTCCATGCTGGTGCGCATCGATTCGACCTTGACCACGTCACCAGGTGGCTTGTTGTCGAACAACAGCTTCAGGTAACGATCGAACTTCTCACTCGCCATCTCGCAGCATCCCCTCTTGGTCGCTACCCCTCGGCAGCCGGAACGAAAGTCTGCGTCGAATACCGATCCGGGGCAACCCGACCGATCGTTCCCCCCAGATCTCGTTCGACGTAGTCGATGAAGGTCTGGGCGTAGTCCAGCAGCGTGTCGACGTACTCACCCCGGTCGAACTTGGCGCCCATGGTCGTGTAGCCGTCGCCGCCCGATGCCATGAAGTTGTTCGTCACCACCACGTAGGTGGCCGTCGGATCGATGGCCGTCCACTGGTCGGATCCCTTGGGCTGCACCTCGAGATCCGAGAAGCGGTCACCGGCCGGCGCGGTCATGTCGACGTCGAATCGAAGACCGGCCGCATAGGGATACGCGCCCGACGAGCCACCTTCGTCGAGATAGTTGATCAGCCCCTCTTCGAGGGTCGCCTTGATCTCGGCGCCCGTGAGCTCCATCTCGACCATGGTGTTGGCGAACGGCAACAGGGTGTAGGCGTCGGCGATCGTGACGGGCCCGGCCGGAATGTCGATCCGGATTCCACCCGAATTCTGCAGGGCGATCTCGGAGCGGAAGGCCCGAGCCAAGAAACCCTCCGTCACCAGCTGTTGGATGTCGCCGCCGTTCGGCGTGTTCCCGGCGCAGGAGACAAGTTGGGTTCGGGTGTCGTTGGGGACTCGGGCCAAGCACAGATCCTCGGTCGCGGTACCGATGACCTGGGCCGACAATGCGTCGACCTGTCCGGAGAATCCATCGATGATGGCGACCGTGGCCGGATCGGGTTCGACGATGGTCAGGAACGGCTGTGCGTCGATCTCGGCCAGGACGGCGGCTCGCTCGGCCCCGGCCAGTTCGACCTCGACGGTGTCGCCGTCCTCGGCGCCTTCGGAGGTGTCGGGCACTTCCCGACTGAAGGTGTCGCCCAGCAACAGATGCGGCACACCGCCACACGAGCTGACGGCCCCCGCCTCGTCGAAGTCGATGGTGAGATGCCCGACGATGTTCGAGTACTGCCAGGCCTGGGCCACGCACACCGGACTACCGGCCCCGTCGGTGGTGATCGTCGGGTAGGGCCCGTCGATCTCGAAGCCGTAGTCGGCGAAGCCATCGCCGAGCAGGCTGTGGGAGTCGCCGCCGATGATCACGTCAACACCGGTCACCAGCGACGCGAGGGCCAGGTCGTTGCGGTACTGGTAGTGCGTGACCAGCACGATGCGGTCGACGCCCATCGCCGTCAACTCGTCGACGTAACGCTGGGAGGTCTCGACCTCGTCGAGGAACTCGGTCGAATCGAGTGGGCTCGACGACACCTTCGTCTTCTGGGCGATGTCGATCCCGATGAACCCGACCTCGACGCCACCGAAGTCCTTGATCACGTAGGGTTCGAAGTAGCCGTCGGCAATCGGTGTCCCCGGAGCAGGCACGACGTTGGCAGCCAGGACCGACGTGTCGCAGGAACCCTCGGCCAGCCAGTCCAGGAAGTCGTCGAGACCTTGATCGGAGTCGTCGAACTCGTGATTGCCGAGTTCGAAGATGTCGAAGCACACCTCGTTCATCACCGCGGCGTCGGCTTCGCCTTTGAACAGCGAGTAGTAGAGCGTCCCCGTGACGGCGTCGCCAGCGTGGATCTTGACGGTGTTCGGGTTGTCGTCCTCGAGATCCTTGATCAATCCCGCGACGCGAGCGAAACCACCCATCGGCATCGACACCTCGTCGAGGCCACCCAGGTCGAGCGTGATGCTGTCCTCTTGCAGATGACTGTGGTGATCGTTGATGTGCAGGATGTCGAGCTGGAAGGTCGCATCGTCACCGTCACCACCGCCGACCGGAACGGTGAACTCGGCCGACTGGGAGAAGGCGACGACCACTGCGGCACGAGAGAGCCCGGCATCGAGACGCGCCACCCAGTAGCTCGTGCCACCGGAATCGGCGGCACGACCCAGCACGTGCGGGTAGAGCAACTCGACGAAGGCCTGGTTGTCGGCCACGGCGAGAACCGCAGCGAAATCGCTGCCTTCGGCGATGGCCGTGACGAGCGACGAGAGGTCGGTGCCCTGGTCCATCGCATCGAGGAGCTCGGCCGCGGTCGGGCCTCGACCCAACACTGCCCAGTAGATGCGTTGGATGTCCTCGGTGACGATCATGCGGCCCGATGTCGACACCGGTGCGCCACCGCTCGAACCGGCCGACTGTGCTCCGACCGGTGCCATGGCGACGGACAGGACCGAGACGAGCAGACAGCCCGCAGCCAGAAGCGGACCCCTTCGTTGCATCTTCATGTACTTGTTCCTCCACGAGTTTCCCCGTGTCTAGTGCCGCGTCAGGCAACGTTTGCGCGTGTGACGACCTCACGTAGCGCCTTG
>CALACD010000592.1 GCA_937890445.1 uncultured Acidimicrobiia bacterium
GGCAAAGCTCACCGCCCAGTCGCTATCGGCAGCGCCCATTGCTCGAGTTGGAAGGCTCGGCTTCCCGTGTGCTTTCGCTCGCTCTCCCACTCGGCATAGCCGACCACGGCAGCGTCCCCTCGAAGCCCGCTCACAGGATCACACCTTCGTCGCGCAGTCGATCGACGGCGGCGGTATCGAAACCGAGCTCGCCCAGGATCTCGGCGGTGTGTTCGCTCCGGCCCGGTGAGTGCGATCGGAACTCGGTCGGAGTCTGGCTGAACGAGGCCGGGGGGCGGGTCGTGACCGTGCGGCCGGCAGTGGGATGGTCCGATTCGACGATGATGCCCAGGTGCTTGACCTGGGGGTCGTCCATCGCTTCGGTCAAATCGAGGACCGGAGCCGAGGGGACATCGACGCTGCGCAGCGCATCCAGCGCCTCGGCCGTGGTGAGCCGGGACAACGCATCGCCGAACTGGGCTCGCATCTCGAGCGAGTGCTTCAGTCGTCCTTCGCGGCTCGCGAATCGTTCGTCGTCGGCCACGTCGTGCCGTCCGACGGCCCGAGCCGCCGCTTGGAACTGCTTGTAGCTGACCCACACGGCGGACACCTGGCCGTCGCTGGTGTCGTAGGGGGCGTACCACACACTGTAGGTGGGAACTGGTTCGGCGTCGGGGAGCGCCTCGTTCCAGTAGACGTCCAACCACATCCAGCTGAGCAACGATTCGAGCAGGCTCACCTGCACGTGTTGGCCACCGGCCCCGTTGCTGCGGGCAATCAGTGCGGCCAATGCGGCATTGGCAACGGTCATCGCTGTCGCCTTGTCGGCGACGACCGACTTGACGAAGTCGCCTCCCTGGGCGTGGGCCATCCCGGAGAGACCCTGCACGATGGGGTCATAGACAGGCTGGTCGGAATACGGACCCGTGGGCCCGAACCCCGAGATCGATACGTAGACGAGATCGGGGTTGACCGCTCGCAGGTCCTCGTAGCCGATGCCCAAACGCTCGGCCACGCCGGGACGGTAGTTCTGGAGAAAGATGTCGGCCTCGGCGGCGAGTTGCTTGATGACGTCGACGGCTCGGGGGTCGCGCAGGTTCAGCGCCATCGCTCGTTTGTTGCGGTGCATGGCCACCCAACATCCCGATTGATCGCCGATCACGGGCCCCGTGAGGCGCATGGTGTCTGCGCTCTCGGCCCGTTCGACGAAGATGACGTCGGCACCCATGTCGGCCATCTGCGACGCCGCCCACGGACCCGCGATCACCGCCGACACATCCAACACCTTGATTCCGGCCAGCGGTCCACTCATCGTGCAGCTCCTTCGTCGGCACGGTCGCCGATGGTTCGGGGTGGGTATTCCGGCGTTGGACCGGTGGTCGGGTCGAGGGGAAAGATCGGTCGCCGCACGTGCTGGAAGTCGAACAGTGAGTTGTCACTGCTCGTGACTCCCACACCGTTGCACGGGAGCTCTCGTCTGGTGATGGGGCCGAAACCGGCCCGAAAGTGAATCCGGCTCTTGAGGATCAGATAGCGCTTCTCGGTCGGTTCGATACCGAGACTGCGGAGGTGGCCCAGGTCGAAGGGTTCGGTCTGGCGGGAGATCACGACCACCTGCACCGTTCCGAGGTCGAGCCGAGCGGACGGGCCCATGGCAGCCCTCGTGCCCCGTCCCATCTCGGCAGTGATCTCGAACACCCCATCGGTCAGTGCCCCAACGATGCCCGTGACCTCGATGGGCTCGCCCTGGCGACCGATCGAAGGCATGTCCGTCTTGCCGCCGAGCGACAATCGTACGGTTGCCCCGACACCGGCCGCCGTCATCTGCTGGACTGCTTCGGGGTCACAGATGGCGAACATGGCCACATCGTCGAGGCCCTGGGCCAGGACTTCTGCCAGCACGTGCACGGTGTCCTGGGTTCCCCCCGATGCGGCGTTGTCCGCGTGGTCCAACAAGACGGTGGGACCGTCCCGGTAGGTCTTGGCCCGAGCAATCGTCGTCGCCAGCGGCTCGGCTGCGAACAAGAACTCCTGTCTCTCGGCCCAGGCTGCCTCCAGCATCTGGTCGCGCACCTCGGCGGCCAACCCGGCGTCGCCGTCGGCCACGGTCACCACCGACAACCCCGCGTCCCAGATGTCGGCGAGGGGAAACCCGCCGAAGACCGATACGGCCAACAGGCCCTCGGACTCATGGCGGCGTGCCAACTCGAGCAACGGACCCATTGGTTCGTCGTCGTGGCCCATGCGCAGCGTCTGGGCCAGGATCGGTCGCCCAGCCCACCTCATGACCGGGGAGACCTCGCCTGCCATCGACCGCAGGACGATGTTTCCCGCATGCTCGGCCGCGGCATACATGTCGACGTGGGGATACGTCTTGTAGCCGACGAGAGCCGTGCAGTTGTCCACGATGGCGTCGGTGATGTTGGCGTGCAGATCGAGGCTGACGGCGATCGGCAGATCGGGCGCGATCGATCGCAGGCGGGCCAACAGTGGGCCTTCTCCGTCGTCGGCCAGCTCGGTCACCATCGCACCATGGAGGTCGAGGAAGCACACGTCACAACCAGCCTCGACCGCGTCGCAGATCGCGTCGGTCATGAAGGTGTATGCGTCGGCCTGAACCGGCCCGCTGGGAGCAGCGTGACCGGCGACAGGGGTGACGACTTCCATTCCGCCGTTGCTGGCCAGATCGAGGAAAGCGCCGATGCCGGTCCCGGTTCCTCGATAGATCCGCGCCACCTCCGGACCGGTCGGCACACTCGTCCCATCCGATCCGAATCGAGCCAAGGGCGTGGGGACCGGCGAGAACGTGTTCGTCTCGTGCTGCATCATGGCGACGACGGCTCGTTTCACGTCGCTGAGCATGCCCGTTGACCGCCCGTCGAGCAATCTGGGTTGGCGATGTCTGCCCGGGACCGAGGTCGGCCCGGGGCGGTCACGACGAGGTCACCACCGTGATGGTTGCCTCACCGCCGGGGTCGGGCACGACCACGCCGTCGATGCACGAACCCAGTTGTTCGAACTGTCGCAGATCGATCGACGGTTGGTCCCCTTCCTCCGATGGCAGCAACCGAAGAACCACATTGCCCTTGGCATCCGCGGTGACCACCAGCACCGTGGGCTCCTCGACGCGGGCTGCCTGGGCCAGCATCTCCTGGGCCACTCGGAGAATCAGGTGGCAGTGTCCGGGCCGATCGATCGAGCCGATCCGCCAATCGACGCTCAAGAAGGCGCCGACCTCGTCTCGGAGCGCGGCCGATTCGGTCTCGACCGCGAGGCGGAGCGGATCGTCGGTCTCTGCGAACGGGCTCTCGTCGTCAGGGAACATGGCGACGCTGTAGCGCCAGGTCCGTTCCGACCTGGCCAACTCGAGTTGCCACAGAATGCCGGGGTCGAGTTCGGGCATGGTCCCGGGACGTGCCACGCTCGTGGTTGCCCGCGCCGTCGCCAACGCTTGTTCCAGGCCGGCGATGCGGCTCCGGAGGTCTTCGGCTTCGATGGCCATCGAAGCCAACTCGGCCGATTGGTCGGCGGCCAGCCGGTCCCCGGCATCGAGCTCATCGTTGAGATCGGCAAGATCGGCCCCTAGCGCCTCGATCCGGGTCTCCAGATCTGCGACCTGGGTCTCCAGATCGGCGTTGGTCTCGTGCAAGGCGGCTGTGGTGTCGTGCAGGTCGGTCAACTGTTGCTCGGCGTGCTCGGTCGCACGAGCGTGATCGACCCGGGCCTGGGCCAGAGCGGCCGTTTCGGCCTCGAGTCGGGAGTCGAGGACCGTCAGCTGGCGCGAACGAGCCACAGCGAGGGCGAGGAGCAGGACCGCTGCAACGGCCAGCACGATGACTCCGACGAGCATGGCGGAACCCTATCGAAAGAACCTCGGAGCGGCGATCAGGCGTCGGCATCTGACCGCCTCGTTTGCGTGGTCAGCTGCATGGATCAATACTGCCCCCGACCACGTGCGGGCTCAACCGAAGGAAACGACCATGAAAGCTGCTGTCCTCAACGCCATCCCCGGCGAGCTGAACATCGAAGACATCACGATCGACAAGCCCGGGCCCGGTGAGGTGCTGATCCAGACGATCAACGCCGGACTCTGCCACAGTGATCTGCATTTCATGGATGGGCAGTGGGATCGGTTGCCGCTCCCGGCGGTGATGGGGCACGAATCGGCCGGCATCGTCCAAGCAGTCGGCGACGGCGTCGACTACGTCAAGGCCGGTGATCATGTCATCACCTGTCTCTCGATCTTCTGCGGTAAGTGCGATTTCTGCCTGACCGGGCGTCCCAACCTGTGTCAGAACAACGCAGCGACGGCCCGACCCCGGGGCTCGGCGTCGCGTCTGAGCCGGAACGGTGAAGCAGTCGGGCAGTTCGCTCGCCTCGGTGGCTTCGCCGAGGAGATGCTCGTGCACGAGCACGCGGTGGTGAAGGTCCGTGACGACATGCCGCTCGACAAGGCCGCGCTCATTGGTTGTGGCGTCACGACCGGCGTCGGCGCGGTCTTCAAGACCGCTCGGATCGAGCCCGGATCGACGGTGTGCGTGGTCGGGGCCGGAGGCATCGGCCTGTCGGCCATCCAGGGAGCCCGCATCGCCGGCGCCGGTCGGGTGATCGCCGTCGACATCAGCGACGCAAAGCTCGAAACTGCGAAAATCTGCGGCGCGACCGATGTCATCAACGGTGCCAAGGTCGATGACGTTGTGGGAGAGGTGCGAGAACTCACCGGTGGCGGCGTCGACTACGCCTTCGAGGCCATCGGGCGCAAGGAGACCGTCGAACAGGTGTGGAAGATGTCCAAGATGGGCGGCACCTCGGTCGTGATCGGCATGATGCCGTTCGGACAGAAGATCGAGATCACCGGGTACGAGATCTTCATGATGGAGAAGACGCTCAAGGGCTCGATGATGGGGTCCAACTCCTTTCGGGTCGACATGCCTCGCTACTGCGACATGTACCTCGATGGACGCCTCCTGCTCGACGAGATGGTGTCTCACACCATGGGGCTCGATCAGATCAACGACGGTTACGAGTTGATGCGCAAGGGCGAGTCGGCTCGCGCCGTCATCGACTTCTCGCTCTGAGCAACTCGGGAACCACGACTGCGACCGACGACGAGCTGAGAGGGGACCGTGATGGGTGAGCTGATGCGAGCCGGCCAGATGGT
>CALACD010000593.1 GCA_937890445.1 uncultured Acidimicrobiia bacterium
GGACTGGAAACGGTCCAGTCCGTAGCTGGTGTCGAGGCGGAGAATGGGTCCCGCGTTCGAGAACACGTTCGGCAGCGAACCCACCGTGTGCACATCCTTGTGGCGAGTGACCGCCCAGAACGAAGGAAATCCCTCTCGCTCGTACCAGTAGACGGGAGCTTCGCGTCGCAGCAGATCCCATTCGGCCCACGGATATCCGTGTTCGACATAGCGATCGAGGGAGTGGATGTCGACGTCGTCGATCGATCCCGTATGCGTTGGCGTGGTCATGGTTGCATCCTCTCGGTCACCGGCTGTTCGTCACGCTGGTTGGAACACGTACGGCTCGCGGTTCTCCTGGGCCTCGTGGCACAGGCTGAACCACTGTCGACCCCCGTAGTAGGCCAGGCTGCCGGGCGCAGCATCACCGTCACCGTTGTAGTACGACAGGCAGTCACGCAACGGTGCCGAGGCCGTGTCGGCCTGAGCGCAATGCTGGGCGTAGGCGTCCTCGAAGGTCGCCTTCACGTCGACGACGGCATGGCCTTCGTCTCGCATGGTCGTCAGGAGCCAGGCGACGTAGTCGGAGTGGGTGGTGATGACATCGGTGAAGTTGAAGCTTCCGCCCCCGCCCTGGGGGCCGGACACGATCAGGAAGTTCGGGAAGCCCTTGCTGTGCAATCCAAGGAACGTCTTCGTTCCCTCGGATTGCCACTTCTGGTTGAGGGTCTGGCCATCGACCCCCTTGACCATGTCGAAGGTGGCGGGCGCCATCCATTGGAACCCGGTGGCATAGATCAGCACGTCCAGTGGATACTCGGTGCCGTTGTGCACCACCCCGTTCTCGTTGATCTCGCTGACGCCGATCGGGGCCGTGTCGACCAGATGCACATGGGGCTTGTTGAACGCCGGCAGGTACTCGTCGTGGAAGGTGGGCCGTTTGCAGGCGTAGGGGTAGTAGGGCTTGAGCGCCTCGGCTGTCGCCGGATCCTCGACGATGGCGTCGACCCGGGCTCGGATCTGCTCCATGGCCGCGAAGTTCTCGTCCAGCAACCGCTGCGTCCACTGCTCGGGAGACAACCGTTCGGTCAATTTCTCGCGCTCGCGGTACTCCAGGGTCCGTCCCGCCATGTAGTCGTCGGGTGCCTTCACGGCGTCACGGATCGACGTCATGGCCGAGAACCGGGCACGCCGGGCCCGAGCCCAGCCCGGTTCGTGCCTCCAGGTCTCGATCTCCTCGGGTGAGGTCTGGCGTTGGGCCCGGACGTCGATGGTGGAGGGTGTTCGTTGGAAGACGAACAGCTCGCCGGCGACCTTGGCCAGCTCGGGGACGACCTGGACCGCAGTGGCCCCGGTGCCGATGATCCCGACCCGCTTGCCGGTGAGATCGACGTCGTAGTTCCATCGCGAGGTGTGGAACGACTCGCCCTGGAACGATTCCATGCCGTCGATTCGGGCCAGCTTGGGAGTGGTCAGGATGCCGTTGGCCAACACCACGAAACGGGCCTTCATGGCATCGCCCCGGTCGGTGCGCACGGTCCAGCGCTTGGAATCGCTGTCCCACTCGGTGTTCTCGACCGACGTGTGGAACAGGCACTTGTCGTAGAAGCCGAACTTGGTCGCCATGGCCTGGCAGTACTCGAAGATCTCGAAACCCGACGCGAACTTCATCGTCGGGAAGTACTCCATCTCCTCCAGCAACGGGAGGTAGCTGTAGGACTCGACGTCGCAGGCGATGCCCGGGTACCGGTTCCAGTACCAGGTACCCCCGACGTCGCCTCCCTTCTCACAGAAGCGCACGTCGACGAACCCGGCCTGGCGCAGCTTGTACCACAGCATCAGCCCGGCGAACCCGGCCCCGACCACCAGGACCTCGCACTCGTCGGTCAATGCCTCACGCGGGACCGGTTCGGCCGAAGAGACGTCGGCCAGGTAGTGCTCCAAGTCGCCGTCCATGGCCACGTAGTCTGCTGCACCCCGACGGGCCTCTTTGAACGCCAGGTACCTGGCCTGCTCCTCGGCGTTGAAGGTGGCACTGGCCGGCACCGGAGCCATCTCGGTCAGGCCATCCTCCACGACCGCATAGCCGCGGCCCTCGACCCCATCCATACGGCTGGCAGCCCGGGTGTCGAAGATCTTCAGACCCGTTGCGGGGTCGATGCGGACAGCGGTCGGTGTCTCGTTCGTCATGTCATGTCCTTGTCAGATGCGGTCACATGCGCCACGAGGCATCGGCGGCCGGCAGGTTGAAGAGTCGAGCCGTGTTGTCCCGGAAGATGTCCTGATGCTGTTGCTCGGAGAGATGCGATGCCTGTTCGGCGATCAACTCCCGGGATCGAGGCCAGGTGGAATCGGTGTGCGGGAAGTCGCTGGCCCACAACAAGTGCGTGTGGTCGACGAACGGCGCAGTGTGATAGGCGGTGGCGTCGTCCTGGAAAGTGGCCCACACGTTGCTGCGGATGTACTCGCTCGGAAGTTTCGACAACCCACGAAGAATGCCGCCCTCGGCGTTCATCCTGGCCGCGTGATCCATGCGGTACATGTAGTGCGGGAGCCAGCCGGCATCGCTTTCGGCAACGACCAGTTTCAGATCGGGATGGCGCTCGAACACCCCTCCCAACGTCATCATGCCCACCACGTCCTGGATGGCCCGGATGATGCCGAGGAAGCTGTTGAGATGATGGCCACGCGGCTTGGTGTGCAGGCTGCCGGCCCGCGACGTGAGGATGTGGAAACAGATCGGTAGCTGGAGATCGGTAGCGCATTCCCACAACGCGTCATAGTCGGCGTGGTCGTAGTCCTCGTGGATCGGGTCGCCCGGCATCATCATGCCGACCATCCCCATGTCCTTTGCCAGCGTGAAGTCCTCGATGGCCGAGTCGATGCTGAGCACGGCGGTCTGGGCCAGTCCGAAGATCCGATCGGGAGCATCGCTGCACATGTCCTGGAGCCAGCGGTTGTAGGCCTGCATGCAGGCGTGCTTGTACTCGGGGTCGCGGTGCATGGACAGACCCATGCCCACCGACGAGTAGATCAGTTCGGCCGCCAAGCCGTCGGCGTCCATGAACGGAACTCGTTCCCGCCCGAGGTAGGCGGCTGGACGCACGTCGTCGAACCGCATCGTCTTGGCTCGGGCCTTGCGTTCCCTGGGGCCGAAGCCGGCACCATCGACGAAGCCCAGCGCGATGGGTCGCTTCATGCCGGGGATGACGAACGCCTCGGTGCCGTCGTCCTGTTCGACCACCCGAGGCGCGGTTTGTCGATACTTCGGGTCGATGAAATCGACGTAGCAGTTCGGCGGCTCGCAGACGTGACCGTCAGCGGAGATGATGCCAGCAGGAATCATGGTGAGCTCCCCGTCGCGACCCCCGTCGCGAACATTCGGATCACTCGACCCTACGCGATCGGCGTCGATGACACCTAGTGTCGCGGTCACGTTCGCTCCCCGTCGGAGCAACCGAAAGGACCGTCATGACCCCCGAGCTGGGCTATCTGTTGCCGACCCGCGAGAGCATCATGCGTGGCTCCCCGGCTGTGGGACCGATGCTGGACGCGGCCAAGCGAGCCGGCGATCTCGGCGTCGACTCGATCTGGGTCGGCGACTCCCTGCTGGCTCGACCGAGACACGATCCCCTGACTCTGCTGGCTGCCGTCGCCGCCGCCGTGCCCGCCGTTCGTCTCGGCACCGCCGTGCTGCTGCCGGCGCTACGCAACCCGGTGGTGCTGGCCCAACAACTGGCCACCATCGATCAGATCAGCGAGGGCCGGTTGATCATCGGCGCCGGCATTGCCGGTGACGTGCCCGCCATCCGGGCCGAGTTCGCCGCAGCCGGGGTGCCCTTCGAAGGTCGGGTCGGTCGCATGATGGAGGGTTTCCGGCTGTGTCAGGCCCTGTGGTCCGGCGAATCCGTCACGTGGGACCGACGATGGCAGCTCGCGGACGCGGTGCTGGCGCCGGTGCCGCATCGGCCCGGTGGTCCACCGATCTGGCTGGCTGCGGGGGTCGCCGATGGCATCGAGCGGGCGGCCCGACACTACGACGGCTGGTTCCCCATCGGCCCCGATGCCGAAACGTTCGGCCGACGCCACAAGATGTTCGTCGACGCAGCCCGGGATGCCGGACGTGATCCGGCCCAGCAGACGACGGCCGTGTACCTCACGGTGGCCGTCAGCGACGACGGCGACGAGGCCGCCATCAACGCCTATCTCGAGGACTACTACAACGCCCCCGCATCGGCCATGCGAAAGGTCCAGGCCTGCAAGGGCGGAGATCTGTCGCAGGTGCTGGCGTTCCTTCGCAGCTACGTCGATGCCGGCGCCCAGCATCTGGTCATCCGGATCGTGGGCGACCACGAGCACACACTGGAACTGCTGTGCGCTCACCGTGACGAGCTGGTGAGCTAGCGCCGACAACTCGGGGCGTCGGATCGGGTCTACTGCTCGGTCAAGGCGAGAAGTCGTTCGGCTGTCGAATGCAGCTCGGACATGACGGCCGACTGCTCCTCGACAGCGGTGGCGATCATCGACGTGTTCCCCGAGAGTTCAGAGACGCCATCGAGGATCCCCTCGATGACCTCCACGACGCTGGCGACATCGTTCTGAATCGCCATCACGTTGGCTCGAATCTCGTGGGTGGCGCCGCTGGTCTGGTTGGCGAGGTTCTTGACCTCGCTCGCAACGACGGCGAAACCTCGACCCATGTCGCCGGCTCGGGCTGCCTCGATCGTTGCGTTGAGGGCGAGCAGATTGGTCTGGTCCGACAGTTCCTGGATGACGCCGACGACCTTGTCGATTCGAGTGCCGTTGGCATTGAGATCGTTCACCATCCGAACTGCCTCGGTGGCATTACGTTCTGCGTTGCGGGCGATCTCGACCGTTCCGGTCACGCTGTGGGAGATCTCGCTGATGGCCCCCGTCATCTGTCCGACGCTGACCGCGACGGATCGACCGACCTCTTCCGCCTCCCGCTGGGTTCGGACTTCGTGGGTGATGTCCGACACGACCTTCACGACCTTCCCGTTGGTGTCGAAGATCGGGTTGTAGGCGCCCCGAAGCCACAGTTCGTCGCCCGAACGACTGATGCGTCGGAACTCGCCCTGCTTGAACTCGCCCATGCTCAGTTGCTTCCAGAACGACCGATAGTCCGCGTTGTCACGGTCCGCCGCCGGCATGAAGATTCGGTGATGCTTGCCCTTGATCTGTTCCAGTGGATAGCCGACGACACCCAGGAACAGCTCGTTGGCACTGATGATGGTGCCATCGGGTTCGAATTCGATCACCGCCTGGGAGCGGTCCTGGATCTCGCGCTGGGCCAGCTTCTGACCGGTGATGTCAGTGGCGAACTTGATCACCATCGTCACCTCGTCGTGCTCATCGAAGACGGGGTTGTAGGTGGCCTGGATCCAGATCTCGCGACCGCCCTTGCCGATGCGACGGAACTCCGAGGAACGGAACTCGCCACGGGCAAGAGACGCCCAGAGTTCGGCGTACTCGGGCTTCTGGGCATCGTCGGGATCCATGAAGATCCGGTGATGCTGCCCCTTGATCTCCCCCAGCGAATAGCCGACGACACCGAGGAACGCGTCGTTGGCCGTGATGATCGTGCCGTTGGGCTCGAACTCGATCACCCCCTGGGATCGGTGCAGCGATCCCAGGATTCGCTCGTTCTTGATGTCGCGTTCCGTGCGCGTCGGCGGGGCCTCGAGCTGCTCGGCGCCGGAGTGGTGGCCCGTCGCGTTCTCCGGCGGTGGCTGCGGATCGAACCGTTGCGGAACGGGAACCGTTGGAGGCAGCGAAGATCGAGTCCGGCCGAACATGTCGGCAGTGTCGACCGGCGACGAAACATCATGAGTGATGTGCTCTTTGCAATACGTGCGTTGCGAAGATGTTGTTGAGGGGACCTCAGATGGCCAGGTCCTTGGTGTTGTAGTCGCGGATGACTGCGTCGAAGGTTGCGTCGGTGAAGCGGAAGTCATCCTCGAGCCCGACGAAGGGCTGGTACGCGAAGGGTTCCTGTTCGGGAAACCA
>CALACD010000594.1 GCA_937890445.1 uncultured Acidimicrobiia bacterium
CCGAGACGATCACGGACGGCTCGTGCTCGCGGACGAAGCCCGAGGCGCGGGTCGTGCCCGGGTCGTTGCCCTCCGGCGTCCTAACATGAGGCCATGGTCGCCGTTCCGAAGTTCTCCCGGGCAAGTCGTCGCGTACTGATCGGGCTGGCCGGCCTTGCCGTCGTTGTCAGTGCCTGTTCCAACGACGACGAAGTCGTCACGGCCGGGCAGGACGCCACATCCACCACGACACCCACCACGACCTCGACCTCGACGGTCTCGACCACCCCCACCTCCGAGCCCGCCACCACCGTCACCGATGCGACGTCCACCAGCCCCGTGACCGCCAGCCAGGTGATCGCCGCTGATCCCTCGTGGGAACTCCTCGACGAAGACTGGTTCGTGTACGGCGTGGCGGCCGACGATGTGTTGAACGTCCGGTCCGCCCCCGGTGTGGACGCGGACACGATCTTCACGCTGGCCAGCGATGCCGATCAGGTCCGTCGCTACGGCGAAGTGCTGTTCGTGGGCGACGATCGCTGGACGCCCGTTGATCTCGGCTCAGATCCGGGACAGAGCATCGGTTGGGTGAACCTGGCCTTTCTGCGACCCATGCCGGCGGTGCCCTCACCCGTCGTCGAGGGCTTGCCGGTCGTCGATCCGACGGTGCTCGACGCCGTCATCGCTGCGCTGAGCGACCCGGTCGAGTTGTCCGCATTCGTCGGACCCGACGGTCTGGTGATCGCCACCGAGCCCGCCATCTCGGGGAACGAGCAGAATCTGGCGGTCACCGACCTCATGTCGGGCGATGCAACGGTCCGGGTGTGGGGCTCCGAGCCCGGATCAGGTGAACCGATCCGCTCCTCGACGGCGGATCGTCTGGCCCAGATGCGGGGCAGCACGGCATTCACGAGCACCGAGGTCGTCGGTCACGGGGTGCAGATCGGCTCGGGCAACATCCCCAACACGATCGACCAGGCGTTCCCGGGCTCGGTCTGGGTCGAGTACCACTTCGGTGGTACGGCGTGGTTTGCCGATCTCGATTGGGAATCGGTGACGCTGGTGTTCGACGACGCGGGTTCACCGTCGGAGCCACCGACCCTGCTCGCCGTCGTTTCCGCCGCCTGGGCCCCCTGAGCGAACGGCCCCGGTCAGGATCTCAGCGGCTCAGGATCTCAGCGGCGGGTGGAACCCAGGGCCACGGGTGTCGGCTTGCTGTGATCGGCAGTCGGCGAGGGGCGCATCTCGACGCCGACATTGGACAGCGCCGTCTCCCCATGGCCCGTGACGCATTCCGGATCGGGTCCGTCCAACGGCATGCCGGTGAAGAACTTGGCTGCCATGCAGCCGCCTTGGCAGGCGTCGAACTGCCCGCAACTGGCGCAGGCCCCGGCCGACTGCGGCTCCCGTAGTTCCAGGAAGAGATCCGAGTGCTTCCATACTGCTGCGAAGCCACCTGTATCACGAACGTTGCCGGCCCGGAACTCGTCGTGTAGCACGAATGGGCAGGCGTACACATCGCCGACCGGATCGATCAGACAGACGACACGGCCCGCCCCGCACAGGTTCAGACCGGGCAGGTTCTCGTCACCGAGGGCGTTCAGGTGGAAGAAGGAGTCACCGGTCAGGACACGAGGTCGATCCAGGAGCCAGTGGTAGAGCTCGACCTGCTGCTCGGGAAGGGGATGGAGCTCGTGCCAGGAGTCGGCTCCGCGACCGGCAGGCCGGAGCCGTGTCAGCCGCAGTTCGGCCCCGTAGCGGTCAGCCAACTCCTCGAAGGCATCCAACTGCCCGATGTTGTGTCGGGTCATGACCACCGAGATCTTGAACGGTCCGAAGTCGGCGCCGGCCAGTGCATCCATGGCCGAGATGGCCGTATCGAAGGAACCGACGCCGCGCACCGCGTCGTTGGTTGCCGCGTCGGCCCCATCGAGCGAGATCTGGATGTCGAGATAGTCCATGCCGGCCAGCTGAACGGCCCGAGCGGGGTCGATGCGCGATCCATTGGTCGAGAACTTCACGCCGACGCCGCTCCCGGTGGCGTAGTCGACCAGCTCGAAGAAGTCGGGACGAATCATGGGCTCGCCGCCACCGATGTTGACGTAGAACACCTGGAGCTCGCGCATCTCGTCGATGACGGCCTTCGCCTCCGCTGTGGTCAGCTCGCGGGGGTCACGTCGGCCTGATGAGCTCAGGCAATGCACACACGCGAGATTGCAGGCATAGGTCAGCTCCCAG
>CALACD010000595.1 GCA_937890445.1 uncultured Acidimicrobiia bacterium
TGGAACCCAGGAAGTAGGGTCCGGACCATGGATCGCGCACCCCTCGGCCTGCAGAACTGGTCGGGCCACGTCACGTTCAACGCTTCCGCGCTGGTGCGGCCAACGACTATCGCCGAGGTGCAAGAGGCAGTTGCCGGCTCCGAAGCGGTGCGGGTCGTCGGCGCCGGGCACTCGTTCAACGACATCGCGGACACCCACGGGATCCTGCTGTCGCTCACTGATCTCGACGACGGTGTCTCGCTCGATCCCTCCACGCGCACCGTCTCCTTCGGTGCCGGAATGACCTATGACGCGTTGGCCCCGGCGCTGCACCGAGCAGGGTGGGCCCTGCCCAACATGGCGTCGCTGACACCGATCACGGTGGCTGGGGCCGTCGTCACTGCCAGCCATGGTTCGGGCGACACGCTCGGCAACTTGGCGACGGCGGTGTCAGGCATGGAGATGGTCATGGCCGACGGAAACCTGCGTTCCTTCAGCCGGGCCGAGGACGGCGACGTCTTCGATGGTCTCGTCGTGTCGCTGGGCGCGCTCGGCGTCGTGACCCAGCTGACGCTCGATGTCGAGCCGACCTACGACCTCGTGCAACACGTCTACGCCGATCTGCCGATCGAGTCGCTGGCCCAGGAATTCGATGCGGTGTTCGGCACCGGATACAGCGTCAGCGTGTTCCCGACCTGGCAGCAGCCCCACGCCGAGACCGTCTGGGTGAAGCAGCGACTCGCGGCCGGTCGAACCAGCACCGCGGTGCCGTCGGCGCTCCTCGGAGCCCGTCTGCTCGAGCAGCATCCGGCCCCCCTCAGGGCTGAGCGACAACTCACGCCATTCGGTGTGCCCGGCCCGTGGCACGAGCGCCTGCCCCACTTCCGTTTCCATGATCCCAACGCCGTGGGGAACGAACTCCAGAGCGAGTACTACGTGAGCCGAGATCAAGCAGGGCAAGCCCTGTCCGCGGTGATGTCGCTCGGGCCGGTGTTGGCCCCGGTGATCGACGTCTCGGAGATTCGCACGATCCGAGCCGATCAACTGTGGATGAGCCCGGCATACGCCCGCGACGTCGTAGGGCTGCATTTCAGCTGGCTCAGGGATGCCGCAGGAGTCGCCGCCGTCCTGCCCACACTGGAAGCCGCACTGGAGCCCTTCGAGCCCGTCCCGCATTGGGGCAAACTCTTCGTCACCGAACCGGGGATGATCGGCCGCCACTACCCGAGGCTTGCCGACTTCCGGTCGTTGTGCCGAGATCTCGACCCCGATGCCAAGTTCACCAATCGATTCGTGCGAGATCTGCTCGAGGGCTCTGTCCGCTGACCAGTTTTCCTCCGACTCATCGTGGTCCCGACTCATCGTGGTCCCGACTCATCGTGGTCATGGTGAACAACGAAGGGGGACCGATCGTTGGGCTGCGGGCGTCGCCACCCGCAGCCCGACGACGACCTCAGAGCTTGGCGATGATGGACTCCGACAACGAGCAGGTCAGGCCAAAGCCATCGGGCTCGACCTCGAGCTGGGTGACCTTGCCGTCCTCGACGACCATGGCATACCGCTTCGACCGGGTTCCGCCCAGCGCGGCAGCGTCGACATCGAGGCCGACTGCCTTGGTGAACTCGGCCACCGGGTCGGCCAGCATGCGGACCTTGCCCTCGGCACCGTGGGCTTCGCCCCAGGCGTTCATCACGAACGCGTCGTTGACCGAGATGCAGGCCACCTGATCGACGCCCTTGTCCTTGATGGCGTCGAAGTCATTGAGATAGCCGGGCAGGTGGGTGTTCGAACAACCAGGGGTGAAGGCCCCCGGCACGGCGAAAATCAGGACCTTGCCGGTTCCGAATGCCTCGGCGGGATCGATCTTTCCGCCAGGGTTGCCTTCGTTCAGGGTTGCCGATGGAAGTGAATCGCCTACCTGGATGGTCATCAGTGCAGTCTCCTCGATGTGTGGTACGTGTCTGCACCGTAGCAGCCCGTGACGGAGCGACCGGACTCACACCAAGGGAGCGCTCAGTGCCCGTCGACGGCCGGGTTCACACCCACTCCTGGACCTTGCGACAGCGAGGCGATCCGGATCATCTGGGAGGGCGTCAACTCGAAATCGAACACGTCGAGGTTCTCGGCCATCCGCGCTGGACTCGAGGTCTTGGGAATGGCCACGAGCTCGAGTTGGAGATGCCAACGTAGGACCACCTGGGCCACGGTTCGGCCCACTTCCTCGGCCACGCCGGCCAGCACCCGATCACCCAGCACATCGAACCTCGCTCCACCCAGCGGGCCCCACGAGACCGTGACGATGCCATGGTCACGGTGGTAGACGCGCGATTCTTCGCGCGTCACGTAGGGATTGCACTGGATCTGGTTCACGGCGGGCACCACACCCGATGCCGCTGCCAACTCCTCCAGGTGCTCGGGCAGGAAGTTCGAGACGCCGATGGCTCGGGCCTGACCGGAAACCGCCAGCGATTCGAACGTCTTCCAGGTCGAGACATAGTCGCCTCGGGCCGGTAGCGGCCAGTGGATCAACAACAGATCGACCGCGTCGAGTTGCATGCGTTCCAAGCTTGCCGCCAGCCCGTCACGCGCCCGGTCATCACCCTGGAACTCGCCGTCGAGTTTCGTGGTGACGAAGATGTCCTCCCGGTCCACACCGCTGCGCCGAATTCCCTCGGCCACTCCGGCCTCGTTGCCGTAGCGGGTGGCCGTGTCGATGTGGCGGTACCCGACCTCGATCGCAGACGCCACCGCCTCGGCAGCACCGGCATCATCCAACGGCCAGGTGCCGAAGCCGATGCTCGGCATCCGGGCACCGGTGTTGAGTGGGACGGTCTCTACCATGTCGGCGACGCTATCTCTCGCGCTCTGCCTCTTACGCTCTGCCTCTCGCGCTCTGCCTCTCGCGCTCTGCCTCTCGCGCTCTGCCTCTCGCCTCTCTGCGGTCTGACTGCTCATCGGGTCTCATTGGCCAGGGCGTCTCCGCCCCGTGTCCACCGATCACGCTCAGCTCGACGGGCGCACAAGCCCCGAGCGCAGAAGTTCGACCAGGTGCCGATACTCGTCGGAATGCTCCGGAGTCGTTCCGCTGGTGTGCTCGATCGCCAGGAAACCGTGCAGCGCGCTGTGGGTACTGCGAGCCGCGAGCCTCGACCGGTCGTCGTCCAGACCCATGGCCAGATAGACCAGGACGAAGATGTCGAGCAGCGAGGTGCTGGCTGCCGCGAAGTCGTCGTTGCCAACTTCCGGAGGCCGCAAGGTCGACGCGAACTGGCCTGGGTGGTCCAGCGCAAACCCGCGGTACGCGTCGCTCATGGCCGTGAGCGCCGCCTCACCGGCGTTGCCGATCGCCGCGTTGCGCAACCTACCTGTCAGATTGTTGGTCGCAGCGACGGCAACCATGTTGCGGAGTCCGTCGAGACCGTTGCAATAGGTGTAGAGGGCCGAAGGAGCCACCGAAAGCTCGCCCGCTACGGCTGAAAGACTCAGTGCATCGTACCCGTCTCGGTCGACCAGCTCCACGGCACTTCCCACCACACCGTCGACGCTGAGACGCGGTTTCGGAGCCATGACGACGAACGTACCCACAACTGGCACATTCATCACAATTTTCGAAGTAAATTCTTTCAAACTGAAATACATTCTCTATCAGCCGTGTTCACCTGAGACGTTCCCTCAACGGTGAATCAAACCCAAAGCGAAAGGACACACCATGCTGTTGATGCAAAACGACCCGTTCCGTGACCTCGATGTCCGCTTCCGGGTCCCCCGCACCCTCACCGCCACCGACTCCATGCCGATGGACGCGTACCGGCGCGGTGACGATGTGTGGGTCCACATCGACCTACCCGGCGTCACCGCCGATTCGATCGACGTGGACGTGGAGCGAAGTGTGCTCACGATCTCTGCGCAACGTGACCGGCCGAGAGAGGAGGGCGATCACCTCTATCTCGCCGAGCGAGGTCAGGGACCGT
>CALACD010000596.1 GCA_937890445.1 uncultured Acidimicrobiia bacterium
CGCTACGCCCTCGACCTCGGTGTCTTCGTCGGCGGCGTTGCTCTCGGGGGCGCCTTCGGGCCGGCCACCGTCTTCTTCGCACTGGCCTTCGGGCTGGTGCTGCGAATCATCAGTCAGGCTCTGGTGGACCACGGGCAGGGCCGAGAGGCTCGCCTCCTGGACGGGGACCGACCCGTCGAGGCTTCGCGATCGTCCTCCGCTGCTTCGGCCCCGGTGCTTCACGTACCCTCGGGCGGCAGGCCCACCGGATCCAGGTCGTCGACGGCTCGCCGATCTTCCGGGCGACGACCACAGCGATCTGGCGTCTGAACACGAAGCCCATGGCTTCGTACAGCCGACGTGCCGCCTCGTTGTCGAAACGCGTGTGGAGGAGGGCCTGGCGTCCCTCGGCCCGGATCTGATCGACGTTGCAGCGAGTGAGCGCGGCGGCGTAGCCCCGCTGGCGGGCGTCGGGGTCGGTGCACACCGCCGAGATCTCGACGAAACCATCGGGTCGAAATCGCTGGCCGGCCATGGCCAGCAGGCGTTCGCTACTCTGGGCGGTCGAGGCGCAGCAGCGCCTCCTGGGTGAACGAGACGACCATCTCGCCATCGGCCGTCCACACCGACCCGGTGGCCAGACCTCGACCGTTGCCGATGGTGACGGGGCGCTGATCGACGAAGTGCCACTGGTTGAGATCGAATGGTCGATGGAACCACATCGCGTGATCGAGACTGACGAAGACGACGCCAGGGCTTCCCCAAGTCGCCCCGAACGGAGCGGCCACGTTGTCGGCCAGTGACTCATCGCTCTGGTAGGCCAGGATGGGCACTTGGATTCGATGGTCGTTCGAAAGGGACTCAGCGGCCCGGATCCAGAAGCGGATGCCTCCCTCGGCCGATGGGCCGCCCGGCGACCAGGGGCCGTCGACGGGTCGGATGTCGAGACCGTAGTCGCGAAGCGCCCAGTCTTCGGGCAGGACCGGCTCGGGAAGAGCTCGCATCACCTCTCGATAGGTCGGGAGCGAGTCGGGTCGGGGCAGTTGATCGAACCCGATTGGCGGACGGGGATCGACGACGGGGCCCATTTCGTCGACCGCGAACGATGCCAGCAGTTCGAACTGTGTCTTGCCCGAGTTCTGGCTCACACGCACCCGGCGGGTGCAGAAGCTGCGACCGTCACGAACGCGTTCCACGTCGAGCACGAAAGGTTCGCCCGGGGTGCCGCTGCGCAGGAAGTAGCCGTGGAGGGAATGCAGACGGCGATCGGGCTCGACGGTCGCGATTGCTGCTGCCGTGGCCTGACCGAGGAAGTGCCCGCCGAATGTTGCGTCGACACCATCGTTGGACGAGGCAATGCCCTCGAACCGGTCCCCTCCGAGGTCGCGTAACGTCACGACTGCCAGCAGATTCTCCAGCGCTGTCCCCATGACCGTGAAGGGTAGCGGCCCACCCGGACCAATTTCGGATGGAGGGGGTGGGGGAGTAGCGTCACGGCATGTTGCGCGGACTGAACATGGACCGACAGCTACTGATCTCCTCGCTGATCGACTACGCCGGACGGAACCACGGAGCGACCTCGGTCGTTTCCCGCGGGTCCGACGACGAGACGATTCGGACCAATTGGTCCGAAGTCGAACAGCGGTCCCGTCAGTTGGCCGGTGCGCTGGTTGCGGCCGATGTAGGTGTCGGCGATCGCGTCGGCACCATTGGATGGAACGACCATCGTCATCTCGAGGCCTACTACGGCATCACGGGTATCGGTGCCGTGCTGCACACCATCAACCCCCGCCTGAGCGACGATCAGATCGTCTACATCGTCAATCACGCTGCCGACACCATCGTCTTCGTCGATCCGGACTTCGCCGAGATGGCGGCCCGGATCGCACCCAGATGCCCGACGGTGTCCCAGTGGATCGGCTTCGACGAGCACTACGAGTCCTTCATCGCCGGTGCCGAGGCGTTGGACGGATGGCCCGCGCTGGACGAATGGTCGGCCGCCACCCTCTGTTTCACCTCGGGCACGACCGGCAACCCCAAGGGAGTGGTGCAGAGTCATCGCAGCATCGTGCTCCAGACCTGGGCCACGTGTACGGGCGACGGCCACAACGTCAATTCGGGAGAGTCGATCCTGTTGGCGGTCCCCATGTTCCACGTGAATGGCTGGGCCATTCCCTTCGCGGCAGCCATGGCGGGCGCCAAGTTGGTGCTCCCGGGTCCCGATCTCAGCCCCGAGACCATGGTCGGGTGGATCAACACCGAGGACATCACGTTCTCGGCCGGTGTTCCCACCATCTGGCTGGGTGTGGTGCAGCATCTCCAACGGGCAGGGGCCGACGTACCCACCCTTCGGCGCATCGCAGTCGGGGGTTCGGCGGCACCTCGATCGCTCATGGACACCTTGGAGGACGAGTACGGCGTGTTCGTGTCGCACGTTTGGGGCATGACCGAGATGACCCAGGGCTCGGCGGGTCGTTTCACTCACCGGGTCGAACGGCTCGAACGCGACGAGCAGCGCAAACGACAGGCCATGGCCGGCCGCGAGCTCTACGGGGTCGAGCTCCGGATCGTCGACGACGAAGGCAATCTGGTGCCTCGCGACGGACGGACACCGGGCGAGCTGTTGGCTCGCGGGCCCTGGGTGGCGGGCTCGTACTTCGAGCTCGAGACTCCGGACAGTCACACTCCGGACGGGTGGTTGCGAACCGGCGACGTCGCCACCATGGACGGCGAGGGCTACTTGACCATCGTCGATCGGGCCAAGGACGTGATCAAGAGCGGCGGTGAGTGGATCAGCTCGATCGATCTGGAGAATGCGGCGGTCGGTTGTGACGGCGTTCTGGAGGCCGCAGTGATCGGCTTGCCCCACGATCGATGGGGGGAGCGTCCGCTGCTGTGCTGTGTCGTGGAGGACGGTCGGGCGGTCGAGATCCAGCAGATCCTCGACCACGTGGCATCGGAGGTGCCGAAATGGTGGTTGCCGAACGACATCGTGTTCATCGACGAGATTCCGCACACCGGCACCGGCAAGATCGACAAGAAGTTGTTGCGGCAGCGCTTCGCCGATCACGGGTGGCCCGAGGCGACGAGCTGACCGTGGACGTCATCGAACTGGACGACGACCGTCGACTTCGAGTGGTACTGCCCGACGGCTATCACCGCGGTGATCGCTCCTATCCGGTCATCTACGTGCTCGACGAGCGTTGGAGCCTCGGAGCGGTGGCCGACTGCTCGGTCATGCTCGGCATGCAACGACTGATGCCGAAGGTGATCTGTGTCGGCATCGGTTACCAGGACGAGTCGCTGGCCGTCGTCAGTGAGCGCAGGGGTGGCGACTACACGCCCACCGATTGGCCCTTCCCTGCCTTCACGTCCATCAGGGGGACCCATCCCTCGGGGGGAGCACCCGCAACCATCGATCGCCTGATCGATCGGATCGTTCCCCTCGTCGAGGCTCGCTATCGCGCAGATGCGGGCGATCGGGTTCTCTTCGGACACTCCCTCAGCGGTCTGTGCGCCGCGTGGTGTTTCCTGACCCGTCCGGGAACGTTCCATCGCTACCTGCTGTCCAGCCCGTCGATCTGGTGGCACGAGCGTGTTGCGATGACGCTGCCCTTGCCTGCGGTCGAGGCCGGCACACGCCTGTTCCTCACCGCCGGGGGCGACGAGCGGGGTTCCTCCAGTGGGGTGTTCGAGGCCGGCGAGGCCTTCGCCGAGCGTCTGATCGAGGCCGGGCACGACGCGTCCTTCCGGGAGTTGCCCGGTGAGCTTCACCATTCCACCATCGGCGCCTCGGTCAGCGCCGGCCTACGAGCCCTCTACCGGACGTCATGAGCCAGCCGCCCCGCCGACTGTTGTTCAACGCGTTCTCGATGAACTGCGTGTCCCATCTCAATCATGGGCTCTGGGGACGCGATGACACCCGCCAGACCGAGTATGCCAGCCTCGCGCCCTGGCTCGAGTTGGCACAGATTCTCGAGCGAGGATGCTTCGACGCGCTGTTCCTGGCCGATGTGGTCGGTGTCTACGACAACTATCTGGGCGGTCCGGAGACATCGATCCGTGAAGCGATGCAGATCCCGGTCAACGACCCGTCGCTGCTGATACCGGCCATGGCGACGGTCACCGAGCATCTGGGTTTCTCCTTCACCAGCTCGATCCTGTCCGACCACCCCTACAACTTCGCTCGGCGAGCATCGACGCTCGACCATCTCACCGGCGGTCGGGTGGCGTGGAACATCGTGACGTCCTATCTGCCGGGCGCGGCGCGCAATCTGGGGTTCGGTGATCTGCCCGACCACGATGATCGGTACGACCGGGGGGACGACTACCTGGAGGTGCTGTACAAGCTGTGGGAGGCCAGCTGGGAGGACGATGCGGTGATCGCGGAGCCTGGTCGCTACGCCGATCCAGCCAAGGTTCATCTGATCGATCACGTGGGGCCGTACTACCAGGTTCCTGGCCCACACCTGTGTGAACCGTCGCCCCAACGAACGCCCGTGCTGTTCCAGGCTGGTTCGTCCGAGCGGGGCCGGGAGTTCGCGGCCAAACACGCCGAGTGCGCCTTCATCACCGGCGGCGTTGCTTCCGCAGCCCGCATCGTGGCCGATGTGCGAGCGCGAGCGGCGCGGTACGGGCGTCGTCCCGAGGACATCAAGTTCTTCCAGGCCTTGTCTCCGGTCGTGGGTGGCACCGAGGCCGAGGCGTTGGCCAAGGAAGCCGAGCTCCGCGCCGATCTGTCGATCGAGGGCGGGCTGGCCCACATGAGCGGGAACATGGGGGCCGATCTGGGCGAGATCGATCTGGACCTGCCTCTCTCGGAGTTCGATTTCAACGGCGTGCAAGGGTTCTTCAAGACGATGGTCGAGGCTGCGCCCGACAAGACGTGGACGTTCCGTGATCTCGCTCGGCGCCAGATCAGCGGCCAGTTCGCGACCGGAAGCCCCGAGCAGATCGTGGCGCGTCTGCAGGCCTACGCCGAGGTCGGCGTCGATGGCTTCAATCTGATCTACGCCACGACACCGGGCACGTTCGTCGACTTCATCGATGGCGTAGCCCCGCTGCTGCAGGAGCAGGGGCTGATGCAAACGGAGTACCAACCGGGCCCGTTGCGCCAGAAGCTCTTCGGGGAGTCCCGCCTACCGTCTCGTCATCCGGGGGCCGCTCACCGTCGATCTCCCCACTGACCGGTGCTTGCCCGGGCCGAGATGACGACCGCAGGAGCCCACCAGTAGTCGTCGATCACCTCGATCTCCACGTCGACGAATCCGGCGTGGGCCAGATCTCGCTGCCAGGACGACGCGGATTGCTCGAACGTCAGTCGGGGTGTGGAGGGGTCGAACTGGCCGACCAGTACCGGCATCAGGAAGTCGCTGATGACGCTCGGGTGGTCGTGGTATTCGGCCAATCCCAGTTCGTAGCGGTCTGCGGCGTAGCGGGCATGGCGCATCGAACCATCGGCGAAGTCCGGCACGTCGAATTCGACCAGGACCAGATGCCGGGTACGGTCGGCCAACGCCCCGAGCGTGGCCCGCCGTGCCGCGGGCGCAAGGGAGTGGAAGGCGAACGTCGACTGGGTCACGTCCCACCGGGTGGTGGTGGCATCGAGGTGCTCGACGATGCCACGGTTGTGAGGCTGCAGCCCGGTACCGGCGGGGAATCGCGCCACGGCCTCGCCCAGGAGCACCGAGGACGGCTCGACCAGATCGACGAGAGCGACCGAAGGGCCGACCGTGGCCGCGGTGACGCGGCCGTCTCCGCAGCCGATGTCGAGCACGGCCGTGGGTCGCGTGGCGTGATGGATCGAGCGAACCGCTTCGATGGTGCGTCGGTACAGCCGGGGGTTCCCCCCGAACTCGATGAACTCCTGGAACGCGCTCGGCGCGGCGTACACGCCGTTGTGGACAGACGTCTCGAGATAGGCCATCAGTCGGGGAGCGACTCGCGACCCGGCCGGAGCCTCGGCGAGCAGATCGAGGGCGGTGGCGAGCTCGCCCTCGGCCACCGCTCGAAGCGCGGAGGCCACCGTCATGGCATCACCGTCATGGCAGCACCCTCGGGGGTCATGACAGCATGGAGCGAGCACCCAGTCGCTGGGCCGTGTCCTCGAAGTACCGGACGACCTGCGGGTGATACGGAATGCCGTTGATTCGGCGTTCCTGCTCGGTTTCGTGAGCGACCAGGCCGGCGTAGACCACACGATCGTGGTCGCCGACGGGAGCCGTTTGCCGGAGGCCGGTCAGGAACTGCTGCATGTGTTCGGTGAAGTCGTCCGGGTCGCAGAACGCGTCGATCTTGTAGGCCATGAAGTGATGCGATACATCGCCCGATGGTCGGAGGAAGCCGGGTGGGTCGCCACCCAACACGCCGCACAGCACATCGACCATCATCGCCAGGCTGTATCCCTTGTGCGACCCGCCGTCGCGGGTCCCCCCGGTCGGCAGCATCCACCATGCTTCGGGAATGTCGGTCTCTTCCAGGATCGGGTTGCCGTCCCCGTCGGTGATCCAGCCCGGCAGAACCTTGGCTCCCAGCCGTTGGGCGATGCGGATCTTGTTGCCGGCCACCGAACTCATCGACGCGTCGAAGACGAAGTCGGGTTGATCGCCTCCGGTGACCGCGACGGCGATGGGGTTCAGGCCGACCATTGGTTTGGAGCCGAAGGTCGGTACCACCATCAGTCCGCCGATCGTCATCGAAAGGCCGATCATGCCCTGGGGTACGGCGCGGTGCGCGTGGTAGGAGGCCGCTCCGTAGTGGCGACCGTTGGTCACCGAGACCGCGCCGATACCGCACTGTTCGGCTTTCGAGATCGCCAGGTCCATGGCCCGTGGGCCGGTGGCGAGCCCGAGCCCACGGTCGTCGTCGATGGTCGCCACCGCCGCTGCTTCCCGCACGATCCTGGGCTCGGGGGTCGGATTGATGAAGCCTTCGGCGAACAGATCGAGATAGATCGGGAACATGTTCGACACCCCGTGGGAGTCGATGCCGCGCAGGTCGGCGTACAACAACGTGTCGGCGGCCTGGGCGGCATCGAGGTCGGACATGCCCTGGGTTTCGAGAATGCTCTCGATGGTGGCTCTCATGGCCTCGTGAGGGATGCGCACGGCGACATCTTCGGCGACAGTGAATCGTTCGGACGGCATGGCAGGACCCTATGCCGTCGCTACCACCTGGTCACGTCCTCGAGCCTTGGCGTCGTACAGCGCGGCGTCGCCCCGTCGCAGCAGATCCCGGAGTGATTCGTCGGTTCCGGCCGGCACGACGCCGACGCTGGCCGAAACCGCGATGGTCGTGTCGTCGGCCGGGAGGGGCTGGCGCAGCGTCGTCAGGATCCGTTTCGCCAGTTCCGGCACATCCATCTCGCCCGCTCGGCGTCCGTCGTGGACCAGCACGACGAACTCATCGCCGCCGAGGCGGGCCACGGCCCCGCTGTCGCCGACGAGATCGGTGAGGCGGCGCGCAGTCGTGGCCAGTAGTTCGTCCCCGACGTCATGACCGTGGCTGTCGTTGACCACCTTGAAATGATCCAGGTCGATGAACAGGCAGTGTGTGGCCCGTCGTGACTCGGGGCGTTCCGCATCGAGCCATCCGGCCAGCCCCCGACGATTCAGCACCTTGGTCAGCGGGTCGTGGTTGGCGTACCAGGTCGCCGACTTCTCGCGGTCGAGCCCCTCGGTTCGAAGGACGAGCAATTCGAGGTACGCCTTGGTTGGCGCCCCAGGGTGCCGAACTGCAGCAGGCCGATCATGGTTCCCAGCACCAGGACTGCGACCAGATAGGCGTACTCGTTGGTCCGGGCGATGTGGGGATCGATCAGAATCGAGCCGCCCAGCCAGCAGCCGGACAAGCCGGCATGGAGGTGCACGGTTGCGGGAAGCCCATCCTTGGTCACCTTGGTGCCGAACGACGGGCGCACTGCATCCAGGACCGCGGCGATGATCAGGATGATGCCGAACGTGGCCCACAGCAGCTGCCGGCTCTGGTCCATGCGCTCGGGAGCCATGGACAGGATCAGGAGCAGGGCCGACGCGATACCGGCCGGTGGGGCATATCGGTTCTTCCAGAAGATACGGAGCGCCGGATTGTCCGCCGAGTGCGTCACCATCCTGGCCAGTGTCGACTCGCTCGGGACGGGCTTGAGGCAGAGGGGAGAACTGCCCAGGTAGCGAGAACCAGCCGTCGATCGGGGCAACGATCAGAGAAGGTCGACCAAGAGGTCCCGGGTGGCCTCGCGCTGGTCTCGATGGCCGAACTCGCTGGCCGCGAACGTGGTCACGCCGGCGCCGGCCATCGCCTCGATGCGGTCTCGTACCTCGGCCGCACCCCCGATGATGGCCAGGTCGGCAGGTCCGTCATAGCCCTCACGGTCGAGCATGGCGCGGTACGACGGCAGGGTCCCGTAGATGGCGAAGTCCTTGGCCGCCTTGGCCCGGGCGTCGGTCAGCGCTTCGGCCGAGCCATCGGTGACACAAACCGGGAAACCGGCAACGACCTCGGGTGCAGGCCGGCCGGCTGCTTCGGCCGCTTCGGCCAGAACAGGGGCCGAGTGTTCGGCGATGGTGGTGGGACCCGTCATCCAGAGAATGGTGCCGTCGGCCAGCCGGCCCGTGACCTTCAGCAGTTGAGGGCCGAGGGCCGCCATCATCACCTTGGGTGCCGGTCCGTCGATACTGATGTCGGCCTTGGCCGTCAGGGTCTCGCCCGCGAAGCGAACCTTCTTGTCGTGGAGCAGGGGCATCAGGATCTCGAGGTACTCCCGCAGGTGCCGGATCGGCTTGTCGAACGAGATGTTCCACATGCCCTCCACGACCGGTTTGTGCGATGGGCCGATGCCCAGCACCAGTCTTCCCCCGATGGCGGCGTTCACGGTGAGGGCCTGTTGGGCCAGCATCTGAGGGTGCCGAGGGTAGGTGGGCACGACCGCAGTGGCGAAGGTGATGTCGGGCACGGACTGACCGGCCACGGCGATGGCGGTGAGGGTGTCGATGCCGAACACCTGAGGAATCCAGACACTGTCGAAACCCTGCTGGGCCGCCGTGGAGGCCATGGACGTGAGCTGCTCGGTCGATGCGGCGAAGGAGAACAATCCGATCTTCATGGATGCATCCTGGCATCCCCGTCGCTCCGATGGCGACTGTGACCGGAACTCGCCCCTGGCGGGGGCTCGCTGATAGACAGACGACATGACAGGTATGTACTTCGAAGAGTTCGAGATCGGGAAGCGGTACGAACACCATCCCGGCCGAACCGTGACCGCCGCCGACAACATGTTGTTCACGACGTTGTCGATGAACCCACAGCCCCTGCACCTGGACGCCAAGTTCGCCGGTGAAGCCCAGTTCGGTCAGATCCTGGTCAATTCGCTGTTCACCTTCGCCACCGTGATCGGGTTGTCGGTGGGGGAGACCACGTTGGGGACCACGGTCGGCAACCTCGGCTTCGACGAGACCAAGTTCCCGAACCCGGTCTTCATCGGCGACACGATCTACAGCTCCACGGTCATCATGGACAAGCGAGAGTCGAAGAGCCGCCCGGAGTGGGGCATCGTCACCTTCCAGCACGAGGGTCACAACCAGCGGGGCGAGCTGATCTGTACGTGCCTGCGCAAGGGCATGATGATCCTGCGGTCCTCCCTGCCCGAAGGAGCATCGGCCACCCCGTGGCACGGCAGCCATGCGGCTGCGCAGGGGGAGAGCAAATGAGCGGAGCAACGACGGTACGCCGATGCGCCCACTTCGTTCCCGGCGCCAATGAGAAGATGCTCACGAAGGCCATGGCGACCGAGGCCGATGCACTGGTGCTCGATCTCGAGGATGCGGTGACGCCCGAGAACAAGGATGAGGCTCGCTCCGTCGTCGCTGGTTGGCTGTCGGACGTCGATTTCGGCCGCCAGGAACGCATGGTTCGTATCAACCCGATCGACACCCCGTGGTTCCGGGCCGACATGGAAGCCACCATGGTCAATCCTCCCGATTCCTACCTGGTGCCGAAGATCCAGGGACCTGATGATGTGCGCCTCGTCGATCGTGTCGTCAGCGAACTCGAGGCCCAGCATGGACATCCTTCTGGTTCGGTCAAACTGGTGGTGCTGGGAACCGAGACGCCGAGAGGTTTCCAGAGCATCGCCGACATCCCGTGTGTTGCCCGTGTCGATGCCCTGACGTGGGGCGCCGAGGACCTGTCGGCTGCGATCGGGGCCCGGCGCAATCGTGGTCCCGACGGCAAGTACCTGCCGTTGTTCGAGCAGGCCCGAACGGCCTGCATGATTGCGGCTGCCGCTGCCGGCGTGCAGCCGTTGGACACGGTGTTCACCGACGTCACCGCTCCTGACGCCCTTCGCCAGGACTGTCTCGATGCGGCCTGGATCGGCTTCACCGGCAAGATCAGCATCCATCCCAGTCAGATCGACGTGATCAACGAGGTGTTCACGCCGTCGGCCGAAGATGTCGCTCGGGCCCAGGCATTGCTCGACG
>CALACD010000597.1 GCA_937890445.1 uncultured Acidimicrobiia bacterium
CGGCGGGAAACCGTTCAACGATCCGGAGTACGCCAATGACCCCTTCGTCCAATGGGCCAACGCGACCATGTCCGCCGCTGGTCTCGACATCAGCGATGCCCTGCACGGCGTGGGGTTCGGCGTCTTCGGTTGGCCATTGGTCGAAACGCTGAGGATTGCGGCCGAACTCGACGGCGGCGTCACCCGTGCCAACTTCATCCTGGCGCTTCGGTCGTTCGACGCGAACCACCCGGCGATGATCGACGGCGTCACCTTCACCATGAACGGTGCCGACGACGCCTACTTCGTCGAGAGCTCGGACGTCGCCCGTTGGGATGCTGCCGCGCAATCGTGGATCCAACAGGGTCCGGTGCTCGACATCAACGGCCTCACACCCAGTTGTTCGTGGACCGCCACCGCCTGCGAGTTCCCGAGGTAGCAATGCTCGTCGGTGACTCGGCCAAGCAAGGCCGGACCGTGCCCCGCATCATTCGATGAACCCTGGCGAAACTAGGCTCGAACTCCGTCCGCCTTCTGCAACGCAGCGGCGACGATGGTGGCGACCTCGGTCGGCTGGTCCCAGTCGACGAGGTGTCCGGCGTCGGCCACCGTATGGGCGTCCGTCACGTTCGGCAGCGCCGAGAACCATCGGTCGAGGTAACTCAGCGGGGCGATCTGATCGTCCGCTCCCCACACCAACGTCACCGGGGTACCGACCCGGTGGATCCGGTCGCTCAACCCGTGTTCCGGTATCGGCCATACCAGCGAAGCAGCCGAGGTACGGGTCTGATAACGAGCGACCCCGTACTCGATCAGGTCATCTCCTTCGAGACCGTCGGGGTCGTCGAAGAAGATGGCGGTGGCGTTCGGATCCTTCGTCAGCAGGCGCCGTTGCATCGACGGCGTGGTGGCATAGGCATCGACCACCGGATCCTCGTCGTCCCACAGCCCGAGTGGTGCCAGCAGGATCAGTTGGCTGAACGCCTCCGGTCGCACAGCCGCCAACTCCAGCGCCACCATGGCGCCCACCGACGATGCAACCATCGGGCCACCGGTCAGACCGGTGGCGTCGAGGATGGACGACAGATGAAAGACCCAATCGTGAACGTTGCGAGTGAGCGTGCTGGGGGCCGACCCGGAGAAACCGGGCAGACACGGCGCGGTGATGGCCAGCGATGCTGCCTCGGCCGCCGCCAGGAGGGGAGAGCCGGGCGGCGTGCCGACCATGCCGTGCAGGTAGCCGACGGGGGTCCCCGAGCCGGCATTGTGTACGACCACCTCGCTGCCACCGACGTCGATCCGAGACAGGGTCGAAGCCATCGCCTCTACCGCAGTCATGCTGACGCTCCACGGGCCGCCGTCAAGGTCGACTCCGACAGGTCGCGCAACTGACGGTCCTCGGTCGGCATGGGCTTGGGCCACCACTTGTCCTCCCATTCGTCCTCGAACAGGTTCCGCAACTCGGGCAGGACCTTCTCACCGATCAGTTTGGTGTTGTACTTCACCAGGTCCTTGGACATGTTGCCGAAGTGGGCCAACGCCATCAGATGGCCGACGTTCATGTTGGTGCACAACTCGTGGATCTGCTCGGTCACCTGTGTCGGATCACCCAGGATCACATAGCCCTTCTCGACCATCTGTTCGAACGTCAACTGGTTCGGTCCGGCGCTGAGTGGACCCTTGGGTTCCGGTTTGCCTCCTGTCGCCACGTCGTTGGCTGCATCCTTCCTTGCCGCGCTGGCCTCGGCCCGAGCCGTTGCCTCCCGGGCGGCGCGCTCCACCATTCCTTCCACACCCGAGCGGACCGTGTTCGGTGTCTTGTAGCCGGGAGGATCGGCGTAACCGGCGTAGACGTGCAGACAGGTGTTGAAGAAGTACTCGGCCGGCTCGCGGTACAGCTCCCAGGCTTCGGCCTCGGTGTCGGCACACGCAATGAACTGGGCGAAGCCGCCCTGGAACGGATTGGGCTCCTTTCCCAGTTCCCTCACCCGGTTCCAGAAGCCGTTCATCGTGTGCAAGCCAGCCTTGTACCCGAAGTAGGACAGGTAGCAGTAGACCAGGTCGTTCTCGGCACACCAGTCCCACGTATCGACGCTGCCGCCGCCGGGAATCCAGATGGGCGGGTGCGGCTGTTGCACCGGGCGGGGCCACACATTGACGTAGCGGAGCTTGTTGTACTTGCCGTTGAAGCTGAAGACCTCGTCGCTGGTCCAGGCCTTCGTGATCAGGTCGACCCCTTCGTGATAACGCTCCCGAACCGTCGACGGGTTCTGGCCGTAGGCAAAGATGGTGTCCATCGGTGAACCGACCGGGAACCCGGCCACCATTCGGCCGCCGGTGATGTTGTCGAGCATGGCCAGTTCCTCGGCCACCCGCAACGGCGGGTTGTAGAGGGCAACCGAATCGCCGAGCACGATGATCGTTGCATCGGGGCACGAACGGCTCAGCGAGGCGGCGATGATGTTGGGGCTCGGCATCAGGCCGTACCCGTTCGAGTGATGCTCGTTGATACCGACGGCGTCGAAACCGACCGAAGCTGCGTATTCGAGTTCGTCGAGGTAGTCGTTGTAGGCCCGGTGACCGACCTTGGGATCGAACAGCTTGGGATCGATGTCGACCCACACCGAACGATGGGTCTCCGGGAAGTCGGCCGGCAGTTCGGGGTAGGGCATCAGGTGGAAGAAGGCGGTCTTCATGGCATCTCGCTCTCGACGTCGACGACGCCTCCAACGCTACTCAACCGCACCCGGCGTTTCGATTCGAGCCGGACGGCGTCACCGGTCAGGGTCGGAGCGAGGCGAGGTAGGGCGTCAGGAACAGTCCATCGGGATCGTGGGCATCGCGCACCCGCCACCAGTCGACGTAGTGGGGATACAACTCGGCCAGTTCTCGCCCGGTCTGGTAGTGCACCTTTCCCCAGTGCGGCCGGCCATGGTGTTGCCGGAAGATCGCCTCACACGCTTCGAACAGGGGCCGGTCGTCGAGGGCGATGTCCTGATGGGCCGAGATGGTCACCGTTTCCCGCCCCGTTGCGGTACTGATCCAGAGATCGTCGGCCCGCAGGGTCCGATACTCGAGGGGCCACTGCAGGTCGGGAAAATCGGACTGCAACATCTCCCGCAGCGCAGCGAAGCAGACCGGACCCAACTCGGCCGGCACCGAGTACTCCATCTCGGTGTGCTTCACGTCGCGGATCGACGAGATGATGTCGTGGCTCCAACCGACCCGTTCGTGCTCGAGGTGGGGGAGCGGGTCGGGCCCGGTATCGGTCTCGTCGAGACTCTTGCACGCGCAGGCATCTCGCTGCGGCATCCAGAAGAACTCGAAATGGCGGGTGGCCGCCGTCAGCTCGTCGATGCGGGCGAACACGTCATCAGGCGATTCCAGCCACTGCTTCTCGTGCAGGCGATAGGCCGAACGAAGCGCCAGGGAGACGTCGACCACCACACCGACACCGCCCACCGAATGACGTGCGACTTCGAACAGTTCGGGTTCGGAGTCCGGACTGCAGTCGACCAGATCACCCGATGCCACGATCAGGCGCATCGCCTGCACCGAGTTCGACAGGTTCTGCAGCGTCGGCCCGGTTCCGTGCGTTCCGGTGGCCGTGGCGCCGGCAATGCTCTGTTTGTCGATGTCGCCCTGGTTCTTCAGCGCCAGCCCCGCAGCGTGCAACGGTTGACCCAGTTGGAAGATCCGCGTTCCCGAGCGAACAACGGCCGACTGCTCGTCGGCGTCGGTGGACACCACGCCCTGCCAATCGTCCAACTCGATCAGCACGCCGTCGGTGGCCGCCACCCGAGAGTGGCTGTGTGATGCACCAATGGCACGAATGGGTGAGCCGTCGGTCGCCGCGTCGAGCACGGCGTCACGCAGCTCGACCTCCGAGGACGGCCGGAAGCGCCGCCGCGGTGCATCGGTCTGTTTGCCAGACCAGTTGGACCATTCAGTCATCGAGCAAGAGTCATGGAGCAGAAATCACCGAGCAGAAATCACCGAGCTGTTCGCAACAGTAGCAAACCGTCGGATCGGATCGGGTCGAACGGACCGGCCCACTCCACTAGGTTCGATCCATGACCGACTCCGTCAACCCTGGACCCTCCGATCAAGCGGCCCCAGCGCCGGCCACCCAACCCCTGAGCGGCGTGAAGGTGGTCGAGTTGGCGCAATGGGTCGCCGGACCGTCGTCGACGGGGGTCATGGCCGACTGGGGCGCCGACGTGATCAAGGTCGAGGCCGCGAGCGGCGACCCCCAGCGTCGAGTCTTCGCCGCCGTCGGTATCGACAAGGACATTCAGAACCCCACCTTTGCTCAGGACAATCGAGGCAAGCGCAGCATCGTGCTCGACCTGGCAACGGCCGAGGGCAACGACGCCATGCACAAGCTGTTGGCCAATGCCGACGTCTTCGTCACCAACCTTCGGCCTCGAGCCCTCGACGGTCTCGGCCTCACGCCCGCCGCGCTCAGCGAGCAGTATCCGTCGCTCATCGTGGCCGCCCAGTCCGGCTACGGCTCGGTCGGACCGATGCGAGACGTCGCCGGGTACGACATCGGGGCCTTCGTCTCCCGGACGGGCATGGCTCGAACCAACAGCCCCGAACCCGAACCCCCCATGTTCCTTCGCGGCGCGATCGGCGATCACGCCACCGGCATGTCGACCACCATGGCGGTGCTGGCAAAACTGTTCGATCGCACCCGCACCGGCAGGGGAGGGCTGGTCGAGACCTCGCTGTTCCAGACCGGTGCCTACACGATGGCCTGGGACATCGGGATCCAGCTCAACTTCGGGAAGATCAGCAAGATGAAGGCCAGGACCGAGTCGTACACCCCGTTGGTCAACAGCTATCGGGCCTCCGACGATCGCTGGTTCTACCTGATCGGGCTCGAAGTCGACCGTCACTTTCCGACGCTGTGCGACGCAATCGACCGCCCGGACCTGGCAGCAGACGAACGCTTCGCCACCGCAGGACTGATCACCCAGAACCGGGTCGCCCTGATCGCGGAACTGGAAGAGGTGTTCGCCGCCGCCGACCTCGATCACTGGGCCGCGCTGTTCGAGCAACACGAAGTCTGGTGGGCGCCCTGTCAGTCGCTGGAGGAGGTGGTCGACGACCCCCAGGCCCACGCCCTGGGTCTCTTCGTCGAGACCACCGACGCCGGCCAGTCGATCATGGGTGTCGCGACACCGGTGCGGTTCGACGGGAGCGTCCCTCAACCCCGAGGCCCGGTGCCGGCCCTCGGTGAGCACACCGTCGAGATTCTCGCTGAACTCGACAACTGAACCGGCGTCAGCTCGACGCCGGCTCACCCAGGCCGAACTCGTGACCGAACGGGCAACTCGCCGTGCCCGCCTGCTCGCCTGAAACCTTCAGCCGTTGAGGGCTTGCCAGACTCGCTGCGGGGTGACGGGGAGGTCGAGGTGACGAATGCCCCGATGAGCAAGGGCGTCGATGACAGCGTTCTGCACGGCGGGAACGCCGCCGATGGTCCCGGATTCGGCGATGCCCTTGAAGCCCAGCGGGTTCTGGGGCGACGGATTCTCGGTCAGTGAACTGTCGAACGACGGCATCTCGGCCGCGGACGGGAAGGCATAGTCCATGAAGTTCGACGTCAGCGGATTGCCGTTGTCGTCATAGACGAACTCCTCGTACAGCGCCTGGCCGATGGCCTGGCCGACACCACCGTGAACCTGACCCAGCGCGATCATCGGGTTGAGGATCGTGCCGGCGTCGTCGACGGTCACCATCTTCAACAACTCGACCTCGCCGGTCTCGGTGTCGACCTCGACGACGGCGGCGTAGGCGCCGTAGGGGACGGTCGGGCCCTCGGGCTCGTACTCGGTCTCACACTTGAAGCCGAAGTCGTTCGGATCCTGCTTCTGCTCCTCGACCACCGCGGCGATGGCCCGCCAGTCGACACTGGCCGCGGCGGGCGAACCGGCAACGTGGAACTCGCCGGTCTCGATGTCGAGCACCACGTCACCGACTGCGGCCTCCAGCATGTCGGCCGCCTTCTGCTTGGCCTCGGCGACCATGGTGTCGGTGGCAATGGCGACCGCGGTGCCCGCCTTCTGGGCCGACCGGGATCCGCCCGTGATGCCGCCCTTGGGCACGATGTCGGTGTCGCCGTGGACCACCTCGATCATCTCGATCGGCACGCCGGTCCGTTCGGCCACCAGCATCGACCACGTCGTGTAGTGGCCCTGGCCGTAGGGGGACGAACCGGTCAGCACCCGGAAGCCGCCATCGGGACGAAGCTCGATCGAGCCGTATTCGGCGCCAGGCACGCCGGCGGTCCGGTCGATGAACGTCGACAGCCCGATGCCGAGCAGTTTGGTGGCTCCGGCCTCGCGCCGGGCCGCCTGCTCGGTCCGCACCCCCTCGTAGTCGACGGCGGTCACCATCAGCTCGAGCGCTTCGTGATAGTCGCCCGAGTCGTAGAACAGACCGGTGACGTTGGTGTAGGGCAACTCGTCTGCTCGCAACAGGTTCTTGCGGCGAAGTTCCAACGGGTCCATGCCGATCTCGGCCGCGAACAGGTCGGCGGCCCGATCGATGTGGGCGCCACCTTCGGGTCGACCGGCACCTCGGTAGGCGACGGTGGGCGTGGTGTTGGTGACCACGGTCGTGTAGCTCCAGCGGTGCCGGTCGACCCGGAACGGGCCGGGCAACACCATGCAAGCGTTGCGAGCGAGCGCGGGGCCGGCGATCGGGTAGGCGCCGCAGTCGCCGAGGACATGCACCTCCCACGCCTTGATGGTGCCGTCCCGATCGCCGCCGATCTTCACGAAATGCCGCTGGGCCCGAGAATGGCCGAGGCCGACCATGTCGGCGGATCGCGTCGGCGTCCAACGCACCGGCCGTCCCGCTCGTTTGGCCAGCAGCGGCAGCGTGAGCTCTTCGGGATAGAAGCGGGCCTTGGCCCCGAAGCTGCCGCCGACGTCGGAGGTGAGTACCCGGACCTGGTCGAGGTCGAGGCCGTAGTAGGCCGACAGACCCTTCTGGAGAGGATGGACGCCCTGACAACTGGCGTAGTGCACCAGGCGGCCATCGTCGGTCCACAGCGAAGCGGCTGTGCGGGTCTCGAGCGGGCACGGGGCCAGACGCTGATTGACGAACTCGGCTTCGACGACCACCTCGCAGTCACTGAAGTCCAGTTCGTCGCCCTTCGATTCGGTCACCATCACGTTGGTTCCGAGCTCGGGGAACAACAGGATGTCGCTTCCCTCGGATGCCTTCAGGTCGACGAGCACCGGCAACGGTTCGTAGCTGACGACGATGGTCTCGGCCGCATCGGCGGCCTGGGCTGCGGTCTCGGCCACCACCACGGCCACGGGCTCACCGACGAAGCGGACCCGATCCACGGCGAGCAGCGGGCGAGCGGTGCCCTCGGGATAGTTGGGCGGATTGCCCGGCATCAGCCCGAGGTCGATGTCGGCTGCGGTGAGTACATCGACCACTCCGGGCATGGTCGCTGCTTCCGATGTGTCGATGCCCGTGATCAGGGCATGGGCCTCGATCGAGGTGACGAAATGGGCCACCAGCGAATTGTCCAGCGGGATGTCGCCGACGAACGTCGTGTCGCCTCGCAGCAGGTGCGGGTCTTCGACGCGACGGACCGAGGTACCAAGAAGTTCTCCACTCATGGGGCGTGACCCTAGTGGCGTTGCCTCCGGCTACTGAATCGACCATCGCGGACTTTCGTGAATTCCGTGACAAGCTTGCAGCGATGCGCCACATCCTACGACTCGCCCTCATGACTCTGGCGTCGCTGTGCCTGCTTCCGGCAGGCATCGGCTCGGCTCAGCCGTCGTGTCTCGAGCCCGACCGTGCCGCCGTCGATGCTGCAGACGCGGCCGGGGTCGGGACCGTCTTGGGAGACAACTCCGGGGTCTGGGTCATCGACATCACCGAGGACACCAAGGGCAACCTTCCCGACCAGGTTCCCGTCCTGGCGCCCGACGTCGATTGGACACCAGGCCGGGACATCGCCGCGCTCTACTACGTGGACGAAACCACGGATGGCCGGGTGGTCTTGCGAACCGACGCTTGTTCACAGACCACGGCCAGTCTGCTCCGGGACTGGACGCCGGGGCCCGACAGCGCACCGCCCGCCGAACTGGCGTTGAGTGAGACACCGTCCATTGGCGGGTGGTCGCCGTGGCTGATCGTGCTCGGCTTGCTCGGAGGCGTGGCCTACGTCGCCAAGAAGGCCCAGGACCCGGAATGGCGCTCGAGTTGGAGCAAGCCCAACAATGCACGCAACGCCGGTTCTGTTCGTCGGCGAGACGACGAATCCGGTCCCAGCCACTTCGGTCGCTGAGCGATCGGCCGGTTCACAGACATACCGACACAATCAGGGGGAACCATGACTGAACGAATGAACGACCGAGTGGCCATCATCACCGGTGGGGCATCCGGCATCGGACGGGCCTGCGCCTTACGCTTCGCCGAGGAGGGCGCCGCCGTGATGGTGGCCGACGTGAACGGTGACCGGGCCGAAGCGGTGGCCGCCGAGGTGATCGCGGCCGGCGGACGGGCCGAGACCGTGGTGGTCGACACCTCGTCGGAAGAGGCATGCGATGCCATGGTGGCTGCCACCGTCGCCGCCTTCGGCAAGGTTGATGCCTGCGTTGCCGCCGCCGGCATCTCCCATGCCGGCTACGTGAGCCGGGAGGTGGAGGAACAAGCGGGGGCCGATCGATTGGATCGCCACGACATGTTGGTGCTCGACAAGGCCCTGGCCAGTTGGCAGCGCGTGATCGATGTCAACCTGACGGGTGTGATGCTCACCAACCGGGCCGTCGCTCGGGCAATGGTCGAATCCCGAACCCCGGGCTCCATCGTCAACATCGCTTCGGTGGCTGCCGTCACCGCGTTGAAGGGTTCGGCCGACTACTGCGTGTCGAAGGCCGGCGTGTGGATGTTGACCAAGTGTCTGGCCGGCGAGTTGGCCCGCTACCAGATCCGGGTCAATGCGGTCGGCCCTGGCTACATCAAGACCTCGATGTCGGGTGCCGCCGTTGTTCACGAGTCGTGGGTGAGAGAGCGCGAAGCCGAGACCCCGATGCGACGTCTGGGCGAACCGGTCGACATCGCCAATGCCTGCCTCTACCTGGCCAGCGATGAAGCCAGTTTCGTGACCGGCGAGATCATCTTTCCCGATGGCGGTCTCGGAGCCGCCACCCGAGCCTGACATCGTCCTGCGTGCGGGACCGGGCCAAGCGGGCCAACCCGGCCCGGTCCAGCACCAGACAATCGACTCAGTCGCCGGTCAGGTGGGCGACCCGGGGGAGCACCTCGGTGCCGAGAAGCTCCATCGAGCGACGCCACTGCTCGGGCTGATCGGCGTAGTCGAAGCCGAACAGGAGCAGGTAGCCGAATCCACCGACATCGGCGTACATCTTCTCGATCTTCTCCGCGACGGTGTCCGGCGAGCCGATGATCCAGTTGTGCTCGGCCTGGTATTCGGGTCCGAGATCGTCCGAGCTGTGTGACGGGTCGGCCTTGATGAACTCGTCGAACTCGAACGCCTTGAGCAGCGGCATCCAATAGTCGGTCGTCATCCGTCCCATGGCGCCGTTCACCGTCATCTCGTAGGCCTGCTCGTCGGTGTCGGCCACGAACACTTCGCGGACCATGCGCCACTCGCTCCGCTTGGCCTCGTGACCACCACGGGCCGCACCGGCCGCGTAGGAATCCCAGTGACCCTTGATGTAATTGGCATTGAGATTCAGGCTCATCGGCAACCACCCGTTCTCACCCGCCATCTCCAGGGTCGGGGACGGGGACGAGAGTCCGGCGACACCGATCGGGGGGTGAGGTTGCTGGAGTGGTGTCAGATGCTGCACCAGGTCGAGTTCGGGAAGGCCGTGAGGCACGCTGGCGGTCCAGAACTTGCCCTCGTGCTTCCACCCCGGCTCGTTCGACCACATGCCCAGGATCATCTCGATGGCCTCGGCCGTCATCTCGCGGTTCTCTCCGCCCATGCCGTCGATGCCGAACATCTCCCAGTCGGAGGGCAGCCCACTTGCTGCGATGCCGAAGTTCAGGCGACCGTCGGACAGCTGGTCCATGAGCGCCACCCGGTTGGCGAGCGCAGCCGGATGGTAATAGGGGAGGAGGAACCCCCCGGGACCGATGCGGATGTTCTTGGTGGCCCGCAGTCCGGCCATCACCAGCAGGTCGGGTGCCGGATGTGGTTCCCATTTGGCGGCGTAGTGCTCGCCGATCCAGGCCTCGCTGAAGCCGTACTCGTCACCCCAGATCAAGGTCTGCAGGTCGAACTCCCAGCCTTCCTTGATGCCGCGTTCCGGCGGATGGCTGGGCATGGAGAACATTCCGAGCTTCATGAAGGAATCCCTTTCGACTGCGAGGCACACCCCCTGTGTGCTCTCGCCAATGTCGATTGTTGCATCAGGCAGCGGAAACCAGGCATCAAGAGTCACACAACGACTGGACCACTACAGAGGGCTCACC
>CALACD010000598.1 GCA_937890445.1 uncultured Acidimicrobiia bacterium
GAAACAACGACCTGGGCCACCTCGACGGCTTGCCCGACACACTCGACGTTCAGATCGCAGGCGTGGCCATCGGCGTCGTGCACGACTCGGGACCCAGAGCAGGACGCGAGAACCGGATGCACCGTCGCTTCCCCGATGCCGCGTTGGTTGTCTTCGGCCACAGTCACGAGCCCGTCGATGTCGTGACCGGTCACGGGCAGCAGTTGTTCAATCCGGGCTCGCCGACAACTCGCCGCCGCCAGCCTCGTTGCTCCTACGGTTGGGTGATCATCGCCAACGGTGTCCCGACCACCCGGATCGTACTGCTCTGACCCCCTCCGATACCGCTGGCTCGGCCGCGGATCGGGGTCGCAACGGGGATCTCCCCTACGGGCACGCGAGCTCCGGCGACGATGATGGGGACACAGAGGACGATGGGAACCCAACGGCCCAGGAGCATCATTGTGACCTCCATTCAGCTTCGATACATCGGCCCCGCCCCCGGCTTCTGGTGGCTGGTGGCCGACCTTCGCCGCAGTGGGCATCGAGCCGTCCACGTACCCATCGACCGTCTCTTGGCCGATGTCGACGTGGTGATCGATTTAGTCCAGATTCCGCCCGCGGACACCGTCGCCCCCGGACACCGGACACCCGCCCCCGGACACCGGACACCCGCCCCCGGACGCCGGACATCGGCGGCCGAGGACGATCGCGCACTGGAGACCGTGGCGTTGGCGCTTCGCCGGTTTCGCCAGCGCTTCGATCGGGTCGAGGACCAACCGCCGCTGGTACGCCTCGTGGGGGCTCAACTGAGTCCAGCCACCGCTCATCGCCTGGTGTTGCGCGACCCCTCCCTGAGATCGACCGTCGAGATCCGCCTCGACGACGAACCCGACGATGACGAACCCGGTGACCATCGTGACCACGAGGACGATCGTGACCACGAAACGGTGTCCGAGATCTAGGCCCGCTCGACCCGTACCGACGACCGGGGCGGACAACCTCGGGGACGTGCCAGACTGCCGCCGTGACCGACTCTGTTGCTGTTGATCCGTTGTCGCTCGGCGTCCCCGCCATGCTCATGAGGGGTGGCACCTCCAAGGGACTGTTCTTCGTTGCCGACGAACTGCCCCCCGACGCCCCGGACCGAGATGCCTTCTTGCTGCGGGTCATGGGTTCACCCGACGACCGCCAGATCGACGGCGTCGGCGGCGCCCACCCGCTGACCAGCAAAGTGGCCGTGGTGTCGACGTCCGCCCGACCGGATGCAGACATCGACTACCTCTTCCTGCAGGTGTCGGTCGACACCGCCCAGGTCAGCGACCGCCAGAACTGCGGCAACATGTTGGCTGGCGTGGCCCCGTTCGCCCTCGAACGGGGACTCGTCGCCGCGACCCACGCCGATCGGGCCGAGGTCCGCGTTCACCTGGTCAACACCGGCGGCATCGCAGTGGCCACCGTTGCACTCCACGACGGTCGTCCCCGCTATGACGGGGACACCGCCATCTCCGGCGTGCCGGGCACGGCGGCCCCCATCCGCCTGGACTTCGACGGCGTCGCCGGATCATCGTGTGGGGATCTGTTGCCGACCGGCAACGCCGTGGACGAGATCGATGGAATCGCGGTCACCCTGATCGACAACGGCATGCCGGTGGTGGTGATGCTGGCCGCCGATCTGGGCGTCAGCGGCCAGGAATCGCCGGCCGAGTTGGAGGCCAACGACGATCTTCGGGCCCGGCTGGAATCGATCCGCCTCCAGGCAGGTCCCCTCATGAACCTGGGTGACGTCACCGACACGACGGTGCCGAAGATGACCATGGTCTCGGCCCCCGTCGCCGGCGGTTCACTGAGCACCAGGACCTTCATTCCCCACCGCTGCCACGACGCCATCGGCGTCCTGGGCGCAGTCAGCGTCGCCACGGCCGCTCTGCTTCCCGGCTCACCGGCGGCAGCAATCGCCGAGAACCCGGGAGCCGAGGGAACGATGATCGTCGAACACCCGACCGGCACGTTCGAGGCCGCCATCACCTTGTCGTTCGACGCCGCAGGTTCCGCAATCGCCGAACGATCGGGCATCATTCGAACAGCTCGAAAACTGATGGACGGAACGGTGTATCCCTGATGGCAGACCTCAATCCCGCACACACCGAACCGCTGATCCCCACGGTCCCGGGCCCGATCCCATTGGCATCGCTGCCAACCGCGTTCACGCCTCCACCGCTGG
>CALACD010000599.1 GCA_937890445.1 uncultured Acidimicrobiia bacterium
GACGGAGGCGATTGTGGGCAGGCCGACCCCTTCCAGCCGGTTCAGGGTTTCGGCCGCACTCTGGACCCTGGAACTCCTGGGACCGTCGTCGCCGCCACCGAAGCCATCGGTGTCGGCGCCGGCCGAGAAGTGCTTCATCTCGCTTCGCAACAGGATCGCTCGCCCACCGGCGTCGGCAGCCGACTCGAATGCGGTCATCAGCGACTCGAGAAACTCGCCGTTGAGAAGGTTGTGGGGCGGCTTGGACATCGTCACCACGGCTACCCCGCCGTCGATTTCCAGCCGTACATGATCCGAAGTACTCATCGGAGAAACAATCGTTGAACGGGCCGGACGAGGTCAAACCGGATGTAGTGGACGCTCGACACCGCTGCTGGGACTCCGGTGACGCGGCAAGCGGTGGCCAGCCGCCCGACCTCACCCCTTCAGTTTGCCCGCGTCCTTGGCGTCACCCTTGACGTTGAAGCCGTCCTCCTCCATGGCCACCACCTTGCCTCGGTTGATGCTGACCCAGTCGCGGGCCTCCATGTAGGGCTTGAACGTGCACCCGATCAGACGCTCGTCCTCCTTGGTCTTCGGCCGCTGCAGCTCGTAGAGGTGAGGGAACTCGAGCCATCCGCACACCACATCCCACAACCGCAGCGCCGGTTCACCGGTGGGAGGATCGAGCAGCACCGGTCCGAAGATGGTCTGCTCCGGGCCACCATCGACGCCAGGGAAGAAGAGCGTTGGCACCCCGAAGCCGCCGGCTGCGATCACCTTGTCGTGGTCGGCCCGAACCTCTTCGTGGGTCGACTCGTCGTCGATCGCCTCGTCGACCAGACCGGGATCGAGGCCGATCTCCTCGATGAGGAGGCGAGCCACATCCGGCTCATGGATCTTCATGCCGTCCACGTGGAGCGCGCGGCCCGTCACCGCGTACCACCGCCACCTCACCGTGAGGTCGAGGTGGTCGCGCACCTCACGCATCCAGAGCGAGGTCTGATAGGCCCAAGGACAGAGGACGTCGAAATGGAAGTCGACGGTGTCGGGCCGAGTTGTTGTGGTCATGAGGGTTCCTCGCATACGGCTTCAGCGATGTCGCAAGCGATCGGCTGCGTCCACCCCCGACCCCCCGGTCCGAGCGACGGGGCGATAGGCCAGTCCGTGGTCTCGAAGCTCGTGCGCTTCACCCCTCTGAGCCTAGCCTCGATTGTTCTGCGGCTGGTTGTTGTTGGAGGGGTTGGTCCGCGGAAAAGCCTTCCTGTGCTGGGAGGATTCGCTGTGTGAAGGTGAATCCGGCCAAACAGGAAGGCTCTCCGTGAGGGTGAATCGTAGTCGCTGTTCGAAGCGTCCCCGGGTGACCACGGACGGTGAGGGGTTGGTGTCTCATGCCGGGGCTGGGCTGCTGGCCGAGCTGGCGGACCGGTCGGGCCTGACCGATGCCTTGTCCCAGGCGATGAGTGGGTGTGGGATCTCGTGGCGGGCCCATGACCCAGGGGTTGTCCTGTCTCATGTGGCGGTCGCGGTCGCTGATGGCGCCGATTGCCTGTCGGATCTTGGGGTGCTGCGTGAGCAGCCGGAGCTGTTTGGTCCGGTGGCGTCACAGGCCACGGCATGGCGGGCGGTTGAAGCGGTCACCGCACCGGAGTTGCGGGGCATCGCCCGGGCCGCTGCTGTGGCCCGTGAGCGGGTGTGGGCCGCTGCCGGGGGGCCGGCCACGGTCACGTTCGATTTCGACGCCACCCTCGTCGCCGCGCATTCGGAGAAGGAGGACGCGGCGGCGACCTACAAGCGGGGGTTCGGGTTCCACCCGTTGGCGGTGTGGTTGGACGAGACCACCGAACCGTTGGCTGCGATGCTGCGCCCGGGCAACGCGGGAGCGAACAACGCTGCCGACCACGTGCGCCTGCTGGGCGAAGCGATCGACGCCTTGCCCGGCGACTACCAGCAGGGACACCACCAGGGTGATGATCCCGCCACCGTCCGGTTCCCGTTGCTGGTGAGGGCCGACTCGGCTGGGGCCACCCACGATTTCCTGGACGCGGTGGTGGCCCGCACCGCCCAGTTCTCCGTGGGGTTCGCTATCGACGCCCGGGTCCGCGACGCCATCGAGTGCTGCCAGGAAGAAGACTGGATCCCAGCAGTCAACCGAGACGGGGCCAAGCGTCCGAACGGTTACGTGATCGAACTGACCAACCTGGTCAACCTCGACACCTGGCCAGCGGGAACACGGCTGATCTGCCGGCGAGAACGCCCCCACCCCGGCGCCCAGCTGACCATGTTCGACACCGTCAACGGGTGGCGGCACACCTGCTTCATCACCAACACCCCCACCACCGATCTGCCTGGCCTGGAGCTCCGCCATCGGGGCCACGCCCGAGTCGAGGACCGGGTCCGGAACTGGAAGAACTGCGGGCTGGCCAACCTCCCCTTCGAAGACTTCACCCGCAACCAAGCCTGGTGCGCCATCTCGCTGCTGGCCGGCTGCCTGCTGGCCTGGACCCAACACCTCTGCCTCGATGGCCACCTGGCCAAAGCCGAACCCAAAACCCTCCGCTACCGGCTCCTCCACGTCGCCGCCCGCCTCACCACCCGAGGACGACAGACAACCCTCCGGATCGACAGCACCTGGCCCTGGCGCAACGACCTCGCCACCGCCTACACCCGCCTACGCACCGGGCTCCCCTGACCCCGGGACCGGCCCACCGCCAGGCCAGCAGCAAACCAAGGCGAGACAACCAACTCGACCAGACCCAAGGACCCGTCGCGCACCAACACCTGTTCCACCCCCCACATCACTCACAGTCACCAGCCAGACCAGCACCCACAACCATCACCGTCCAACCGCAGAACAATCAGGGCTAGTCGTCTCGTCGCCAGCGCTAACAAAGTCACCTAAGCTCGTCGATCAATCTGCGGTCATTCGGCGTCGTTTGACCGCTCAGGATCCGAGGGGGGTCAGACCATGCAGCTCGACGGCGCGTTATCGATGCGAGTAGGGGGCGGAGGCGAGGAGGCTGCCGACTTCGAAGCCATGGGCCTCGACGGGGCGTGGAGCTTCGAGGCCGGTCACGATCCGTTCGTTCCACTGACGCTGGCCAGCCAAACGACGAGCGGCATCACCCTCGGGACCGCCATCGCCGTGGCCTTCGCCCGCACCCCCATGCTCAGCGCCCACATCGCCTGGGATCTCCAGGCACTCACCGAGGGCCGCTTCATCCTGGGTCTTGGCACCCAGATCAAACCCCACATCGAGAAACGCTACGGCATGGCCTGGTCGAAGCCGGCAGCGCGCCTGCGCGAATACGTCCACGCCGTTCGGTCCATCTGGGACTGTTGGGACACCGGCGAGAAGCTCGACTTCCGGGGCGACTTCTACACCCACACACTCATGCCACCGTTCTTCAGCCCTGGCCCGCTCGACGTCGCAGCACCGAAGATCTACCTGGCCGGCGTCGGGCCCCACATGATGCGAACGATCGGCGAGGTGGCGGACGGGTTCTTCGTTCACCCCTTTCACACGCCGCAGTTCCTCGCCGCCGAGACGCTACCGGCGCTGGCCGCCGGAGCCGAATCCAACGGCCGCCCCGCGAGCGCGGTCGACGTCGCCTGCCTCACCATCGTGGCCATGGGTACCGACGAGGCGTCCCTGGCCGACGCCCGGCTGAAGGCCCGGGCCCAGCTGGCCTTCTACGGCTCGACTCCCGCCTATGCCGGCGTGCTCGACCATCACGGCTACGAAGACCTCCAGCCCGAGCTGAACACGATGAGCAAGCAGGGCCGCTGGCGGGAGATGACGGACCTCATCGACGACGACCTGCTCGACCTGGTTGCCGTCAGTGGCTCCCCGGGAGAGGTCGGCCGCAGTATCGCGGCCCGCAACGTCTTCGCCGATCGCACCACCATGATGTTCTACGGCCCCCCGCCATCGGCAGACGCGATCGCTGAGGCCGTCGCCGCGGCGCGTACCTGACCCCGGATCACGCACGCTCGCCGCACCGACCGGTTCGGGCTGAGACCGCAGATGGCAGGGCGTTCAGACGACAAGTAGGGTACCGAAATGGTCAGCTTTGGTATCACGATGTTCCCGACCGACAAGGCGATAAACCCCATGGTCCTGGCTCAGGAGGCCGAGGCCCGCGGGTTCGAATCGATCTGGTTTCCCGAGCACAGCCACATCCCCACCAGCCGGGTGACCCCGTGGGGTGGCAACCCGAAGGCTCCGCCGCTGCCCGAGGAGTACTGGCGGACCTACGACCAGTTCGTGGCGCTCGGCATGGCCGCGGCGGCGACCACGACGATCAAGGTCGGCACCGGTATCACCCTGGTCGCTCAACGCGACCCACTCTGGTTGGCCAAGGAGGTCGCCACCGTCGACGCCCTTTCCGGTGGTCGTCTGCTCTTCGGGATCGGCTACGGCTGGAACAAGGAGGAGCTGGCCCACCACGGTGTCCGCTACACCGACCGCCGGGCCGTGTTGCGGGAGAGGATCCTGGCCATGAAGGAGATCTGGACCAAGGACGAGGCCGAATTCCACGGCGAACACGTCGACTTCTCCTCGAGCTGGTCGTGGCCGAAGCCGGCCCAGAAGCCGCACCCACCCATCATCCTCGGGGGGTCGGCCGGCCCAAAAACGATGGCCGACATCGTCGAGTTCTGCGATGGGTTCATGCCGATCTCGGGCCGTTACGACATCGCCGAGCAGATCACCCAGATCCGTCAGATGGCCACCGATGCCGGCCGCGACCCGGCCACCATCGAGTTCGGGCAGTTCGGCACTCCAGCCAAGCCCGAGATCATCGAGCAGATGATCGAGGTCGGCCTGAGCCGCATCCTGTTCAGCCTTCCCCCGGCCGATTCGGACAAGGTGCTCCCCCTCCTCGACCGCTACGCCGAATTGGCCGGCCAGTACGCCTGAGGCTCGTCAGGCCCCGCTGACCGTCGGCCCGGCGTGCTTGCTGCTGACAGCGAGGCACAGCGGTCGCGCCGCCGGGTCGGCCTCGGATTGGTAGGCGGCACGTGCGACGTTCGTCCGGTCGAACGAGAGTGGCCCGGTGACTTGCGTGATGATACGGTCCGGCACGCACCCAGATGAGAGGGCACGACATGAAGATTTCGATGACACTCGGAGCAGGGGCGAGCCTCGACCCGACGACGCTCAAGCGTGAGGTCCAGGACCTCGAAAGCGCCGGCGTCGACCTCGTATGGGGCGGCGAGATCTACGGTTTCGACCTGATCTCGACCCTGACCTTCGTGGCCGCCCACACCTCCAGGATGCAGATCATGACCGGCATCCTGCCGATCTACAGCCGCAGCCCGGCGCTCATCGCCCAAACCGCCATGACCATCGACACGCTCTCCGAAGGCCGATTCATCCTCGGACTCGGCACCTCGGGGCCTCAGGTCATCGAGGGATGGCACGGGGTGCCCTTCGCCCGTCCCCTCGGCCGGACGCGCGACGTCGTCGAGATCTGCCGCAAGGTGTGGTCGGGCGACAAGGTCGAGCATGACGGCAAGGCCGTCAGCCTGCCCCTGCCGGATGGCCAAGGCACCGGCCTCGGCAAGCCGCTCCGTCTCATGTCCCGGCCGCTGCGCCAGGACATCCCCATCGCGGTGGCCTCCATCGGTCCGAAGAACGTCGAGCTGACCGCCGAAGTGGCCAACGTCTGGCAGCCGATCCACTTCCTTCCCGAGAAGTTCAACGACGTCTGGGGCGAGTCACTCAAGGCCGGCCGAGCCAAGCGTGCTCCAGAACTTGGCGAGCTGGAGATCGTGGCTGGCGGGACCGTGGCCCTTGGCTCCGGCTCGCACGTCGAGTCGGCACGCAAGGCCGTCCGCGACAACATCGGCTTCTACGTCGGCGGTATGGGTGCCCGCGACAAGAACTTCTACAACGACCTGTTCCATCGCTACGGCTACGAGCAGGAAGCCAAGGACATCCAG
>CALACD010000600.1 GCA_937890445.1 uncultured Acidimicrobiia bacterium
GGACGAGCACGGTTCGAGGGACGAGCACGGTTCGAGGGACGAGCACGGTTCGAGGCCGGCAGGATCGGGAGTCAGACCGATTGGGCTCGCTCGACCGGCGGTGGCCACTGTCCTGGCACGGCGCCAGAGCTGATCATCTGTCCCATCAGGGGCTCCATCAGATCAGCCAGGCGCCGGCACCGTTCAGGACCCAGGCGGTCACGCGGTTCACGAGACAGCGCATCGGTCTGGGTTTCGATGCTGTCACGCAGCGCCCGACCGGCCCGGGTGTAGGAGCCGTCCGGGTTGAGGAGCCCACGTTCGGCCAGCCGGGTCCGGGCAGCCTCCCACTGGGGTTCGGTCCACCCTCGAATCTTGGAGATGATCTCTTGACCGCCCACGCCCTTGGCTGCCAACAGCACGTGACATTCGACGCCGTCGATGTCGGCCGCAGCCAAGGCCAGGTTGTGGCTGTCACCCCGCTGCTCGCGCCACAGGGTGCATGCATGCCACAGACGCCGATGGGGCGGATCGGGTACCGGAAGGGCGAGATGAGCAGCAAACAGCGGTCGCGCGCCGACAGAGATCTCGGCCATGCCCTCCATCGCCAGATCGGCCGCTTCGACCAGGGCGTCGTCGGCGATCAGATCACCCAATGCTCGCTGCAGCGCCCGGTCGATACAGTCGTCGCGCAACGCGATGGCCTCGGCCGGTGTCACCTTGTCCCATGCCGAGGGGAGCGCAGCCTCCACCACTCGGGGAGCGAAGTTGTAGAAGGTGGCGGTGACCACCGGGGCCTCGACCCGACCCATCGGGGCGGCTCGGTAGACCATGTAGGCCCGCCAGTACTCGCCCAGACCGACGTCGGCGAACGCCTTCATCTCCGGTGCGTAGTAGCTGATGTTGTGGAAGACGCCCAGCGACCGGGCCAGGGCCCGGGCCGGCGGCAATGGAGAGCTCCGCGGTGTGGTCACGGGCTCCTGATTATCACGGTGGTGGTGACGTCTCCCAACGTGAGCTCCTGACGATCGGGAAGCGCCTCCCCGACGCGGCCTTCGAGGACGACGGTGCCGGTACTGGCTGTGACCTCGATGACGTACCGCTCACCGTCGAAGCGACGAAGGTCGAAACGGAACGCCTCACGGACACCGTCGACCGTCCGGACCTCGACCCTCCACCAGGCGCCAACCCCCAGCTCGTCCACCGGCAGGGGACCACTGAACACGTACAGCGAATCGAGCAACTGTCGAGCCAACCGCTGTGACGCGCCATCGGCCGTCGGTAACGGTGTGTAGTTCCAATCGATCGTGGCCAGAGCAGCGTCGCGCTCGAGCCACATCGAGGCCCCGATGGACTCCCGCAACGCGATCGCAGTGGTGATGTCGCTGGCATCGACGACGTCGAGGTCGAGAGACAGTTGTTGGGCGGAACCGTCGGCTGCCGACCGCTCGACCGTGGCGTCGACCGCGCCGAACACCACGACGTCATCCTCCTCCCGTCGGACATCGAAGCGACCGATGGGCCCCACGGGGGCGGGTTGCAGCAGGGGCCACCACGGCATCGCTCCCCGATCCTCGACGATGAGCTCGTAGCCGGCTCCATCCACCTCGTCGAGCGAACCGAGCGTCGTCGTGGGAAGTGACTCGACCTCATCCCCCGAGGTGCACGAACCAAGCAGGACCGTCATGGTCAGCGCGGCCGCCAGCACGGTCACCAGCCTGGCGGCCGCCGTGCCATCGAGAACACCGAGGTTGGTGCCGAGGTCCCTCCTACCGCGCACCGACGAGTCAGCGGTTGGACAGCGTCGCCTGGACGATGGCCAGATCGTCAGGGTTGGTGATCCCGATCCACTGCTCCGGTGAGGACGAGACGTTGACCGTCAGCCGGCCGGCCTCCATCAGCTCCCCCACGACCGTCGGCAGCTGACACTCGGCCTTCGGTTCGTCGCCCCGAGTTGCGAAGAAGGCTTCCCAACGCTCCTGGAACGGGCCGAGCACGTCGTGATGAAAGCACCAGAGATTCATCGACACCGGCGTGTCGTCGGGCACGATCTCGCCGCCCGCCCGCAGCGAACCATCGGCCAGGCGCTCACACCCGTCGGTCTCGACGATCCCGGTCAGCACTCCGTCGACCACTTCACACAGCGCCCGAGTGACCGATCCTTGCGGGGGAACGGTGTTGCCCAGCTGAAAGGCGACGTTGGCACCGACATCGGGCCCACATCCCGTCAACGCTCGGGCGGCCAGATCGAAGGAGGACGGGCCGTAGTAGTCATCGGCGTTGATGACGGCGAACGGTCGGTCGAGCACAGGGGCCGCGCTGAGAATGGCGTGAAGCGTTCCCCACGGCTTGTCCCGAGGCGGACCGAGCTCGTCCTGACGAACGAAGGAGATATCGGTGTCGCTGCCATGGACCTCGTCGAGATGGGCTCGCACGTCGTCCTCGATCTCGCTGCGCACGATCAACACCGTGTTGCCGAAGCCGGCGGCGGCTGCGTCCTTGATCGAGAAGTCAAGAATGGCCTCGCCGTTGACGCCGACACGGGCCAACTGTTTGACGCCACCGAACCGGCTACCGAGGCCGGCAGCCATGATGAGGAGAGTTGGTTGCTGCACACACCCAAAGGTAGCCGCGAGGTCCTACTCTCGTGAGTCTGACCACTGACCCGCCCCCTGTGTCGATCATCGAGAGGGCGCCACCGAAACCCGCCCCCGTTGATCTGATCCTGCTCGTCATCGCCGTGCTGGCCGTGTCGTCGTCGGCCAGTCTGGCCCGCTGGGCCGAAGCGCCGGCGCTGGCGCTGGCCTTCTGGCGAACGCTGGGCGGCGCCGTTCTCCTGTCTCCGGCCGCATTCCGATCCGGACGCCTACCCGGCCGGGAATCCTTGCCATTGCTGATCGTGGCCGGCCTGGCCCTCGCCATGCACTTCGGTTCGTTCCTGGCTTCTCTCGAACGCACCTCGGTGGCGGCGTCGGTGACGTTGGTGACGACGGTGCCGATCTTCGTCGCCGTTTGGGAATGGTCCCGGGGTCGCACGCCGAACCGACGTACCTGGCTCGCC
>CALACD010000601.1 GCA_937890445.1 uncultured Acidimicrobiia bacterium
CCACCAGCCCCAAGTGGTGGACGCGACCACCAAACGTTGGCTGCTACGGCACTAGGTGACGGCATCATCGGCGACGAACGGGCAGTGTCGGCACCCGCGGTCGCAGCAGTAACCCCGATTGATCAGATAGGAGGCCGTCATGACGAAGAGTCCGTTCACGGGGTCGAGGTAGCCTCCCTCGTCACGCTCGACGGCCGCCTGGTGGGCCGTCATGCAGGCCTGATAGTCACCACGTTCCGGGCTGAATCGCCCGGGATGGGGTCGATGCACGGCATCGGGGCGAGGCGAGGTCACTCCACCAGGGTGACAGGGTACGGAGCGTTTACCGACGTGCTGTGGATAAGTTTCGCAATCCACAGGGTTGTTGTACTGGCACCGCACAGGACCGAGACCCTAGGTTCGTCCCATGGCCTCCTTCCTCGTGACCTTGTCGCCCCCACGTCAGTCCGACGAGCCGCTGATCGAAGCGGTCGAACATGCTGATGCCTATCAACAGGAGGGGCCCATGACGACGTTCTTCTCGACCCGAGACGATCGAGGCGTCATCGATTCGTGGAGTCGTCGACAGGCCAGTTTCAGAACTGCCGACATCGTGGCGGTCCGACGCATCGAGCCGGCATCGTTCGAGACCTCGCCGTTCGGTTCCGCAGGCGTCGAAGCCGCTCCCCTTCTGAGGACGGCATGAGCGGCAACCCGGTCCTGCTGGTGCATGGATTCACCACCTCGGCCCGTCGCACCTGGGGCGAGCCGGGATGGATCGACCTGTTGTCCGAGGCTGGCCGCGAGGTCATCGCTGTTGATCTCCTCGGGCACGGCGATGCCGACAAGCCCCATGAGGTCGAGGCATACCGAGAGGTCGAGAACCTGGTCGCAGCCCGGCTGCCAACCGACGGTCTGGTCGACGCCGTCGGCTATTCGGCCGGTGCTCGGATCGTGTTGTATCTGGCCAGCCAGCAGCCGGAGCGGTTCGGACGAATCGTGGTCGGCGGCATGGGAGCCCGGCTGTTCGAGGAGCGTGACGGCAATCCGATCCTGGATGCCCTCGAGGGGCGGGGCGACACCGACGATCTGACGAATCAGCACTTCAAGTCGCTGGCCGAGAGCGATGGGAATGATCCCAAGGCCTTGGCCGCGTTCATCCAACGGGAGCAACCCCGGCTCGATCGCGACGATCTGGCCCGGATCACGGCCTCGACGATGGTCATCATCGGCGACAAGGACTTCGCTGGTCCGGGCGAGCCCCTGGCCGAGGCCATTCCGAACGCCGAACTCGTCACCCTCAAGGGCGTGGATCACTTCGGCCTACCCAAGGCGTTCGCCTTCGTCGAACGAGGGCTCGATCACCTGGGAGCGGCACCGTTCTGAGTCGACCCGGTCGTGGACGGCGCTCTCGCTCCGGTCCCCGGGAGAGGGATTGGTTCAGGCGTCCTCGGTCGTCGAGCGTTTCGGGCCGGCCGAGGTGAAGCGAGTTCCCACGGGATCGACGGCCCAATCGGCGGAGTTGTCCCAGCGGTCGTCGAAGACGAGCTCTCGGACGGGACGCCGTCGGACCGGTCCATGGTGGCCCTGAGGGCGGCCGAGAGGAATGGTGCCCGCGATGGCGAAGGTCTCGGGGATGCCGGTGAGTTGCCGGAGTTCGTCCTCGACCATGCGATGCCACCCGGTCAAGACCCCGCCGTAACCCAGGGCGCGAGCGGCGAGGAGCAGATTCTGCACTGCGGGGTAGACCGAGGCGCCGTCCTGGATGCCTCCGTGGCGGACCTCGACACAGGCCAGGACCACGACCGGAGTCGCCTCGAAATGGTCGACGAAATGTTGCATGGCGCGAGCGGTGCGGGCCTTGGGACTGTCGTCGAGCGTGCCCGTACCCGCGTCGTAGCCGTCCGTCGCTCGCTTGGTCCCCCAGCCGGCCCGGAAGGCCTCGCCGAGCAGCGCCTTGGCCCGGGTCGCCACCGGCCCGTCGCGCAGAACGACGAAGCGGAAGCCCTGCCGATTGCTGCCGGTTGGGGCCCGGGTCGCCGAATAGAGGATGGTCGAGAGATCCTCGTCGGTTATCGGGTCGTCGGTATAGCGTCGAATGGCCCGCGTCGTCGCGAGCCCTTCGAGGAGCCCAAGGCTGTTGTCGTGCTCGGTACTGGCCACGGCCGCAGACTAGGCCATTGGGTCCCGAGGGGCTCAGGCCGAGGCGGAAGCGCCCACGGTCATGGCATGGCGAACAAGGTTCACCAAGGCGTCGCGCACGGCGGCCTTGTGTCGAGCATCGGTCACGATGACAGGAATCGAGGGCGGGATGTCGAGCGCTTCACGGACATCATCGGGATGATGCTTGAGCACACCGTCGAATGCGTTGATGGCAACGACGAAGGGCACACCGGCTCGTTCCATGTAGTCGACGGCCGGGAAGCACTGCTCCAAGCGGCCGGTATCGACCAGTACGACGGCGCCGATGGCGCCCCGGATCAGTTCGTCCCACATGAAGTGGAACCGGTCCTGACCTGGAGTGCCGAAGAGGTAGAGCACGAGTTCGGAGCCGAGGCCGACTCGACCGAAGTCCATGGCGACGGTGGTCGACTTCTTCGACGTTGCGTCGCCGAGATCGTCGATGCCTTCGCTCACTTTGGTCATCGCTGCTTCGGTCGTGAGCGGATCGATGTCGGAGATCGACTCGACGAAGGTGCTCTTGCCGACGGCGAAACCGCCGGCGACCACAATCTTTACGGGGATGGGGTTTGCTGCAGTCATGGGTTCCTCACAGCGACTGAAGCCCGTCAAGGACTCGTTCGAGCAGCCGTAGGTCAGGGCGTGCGGTCGGTTGGTGCGGCGTTGCGGTGTTGGTGGCCACCAGCCCCTCATTGACGAGATCGCCAATCAGAACTCGAGCGACCTGCAGATGGATCTTGAGGATGGCAGAGACCTCGGCCACCGACTGAGGTTCGGTGCAGAGTTCGACGATGAGTTGTCGTTCATGGCCGAGCTGCGGTGAACGACTGACGCCGGCCGGCGTCGTGCGCACGAGCGCCTCCAGCGGAAGATCGACCGCGCTTCTGGTTCTACCTCCCGTCAGGAGGTAGGGCCGCACCCGCAGTGAGGTGAAGGCTTCGGGTGAGTCGTCGGTCATTGCGGAAGCGCCGCCTGGAGTTCGGCTCTCAGTTCCGGTGTGAGCATGGCCCCGGTCTTCTCGACCAGAACGGCCATCTCGTAGGCGACCAGACCAACGTCGGCGCCGGCCTGAGCCATGGTGGCCAGCAGCGAGCCGTCACTGATGCCGGTGACGAAGAGGAAGGCGTTCTCCATCTCCACGATGACCTCGGTCACCGCTCCCCCACCGAAGCGGCCAGCGGCCCCGTAGGCCAGGCCGATCAGTCCCGACGAGACGGCGGAGAATCGATCGACCGAGTCCCGGTCGAGACCGGCCGAAGCAGCGATGGGAAGGCCGTCGGACGAGACGACGACAGCTTCGGTCACTCCGGGAACTCGCTCGACGAAGTTGCTGACCAACCAGCTCACGTTGCTGGCCTGGGTGCTCATGGGTGTCATGCTTGTTCTCCACTTTCGCTTCGTGTTTCCGAGCCGGCGGTCGGGCGGCCGCGGCCGTCTCGATATCGGGCCAACATTTCCCTGATTTCATCCGGACTTCGCACCGAGGCGGTGACCGGTCGTCCTTCGCTGACCGGAGCCATGGACTTCGAACGATCTCGCTTGACCAGGCCCGAGGCGGACGGTTGAGCCGTCACTGCCGGCGGCTGGAGCAGCGAGTCGATACCAGCGTCGAAGTCATCGCCGGTCGGCATCGCCTGCTCGAGATGCGAGGTCTGGTCGAATGACGGCTCGGGAGCCGTCGGATTCTGCCAATCGAGCGTCGGGTTCTGGCTCGGGGTGCCCGTGAAGGGATTTGCGGCGCCGGGGGGCGGGGCGAACGGATCGATCGCTGATCCATGGTCTAGGCCCGGCTCGGGGATCGGTCGTTGCATCAGCGGCGCCGAGTCTGACTGTGCCGTCGGAGCGTCGTAGGCCGACTCGAACGACAGCATGTCGAGCGCTGCCGTGTCGAACGAGGGCGTGTCGAACGAGGGCGTGTCGAACGAGGGCGTG
>CALACD010000602.1 GCA_937890445.1 uncultured Acidimicrobiia bacterium
GTGTTCGACGCTCTTGTTCACCGCCGTGCACTACAGCGGTGGATCGCCGGCGGCGGCCGTCGTCCTGCTGGCGTCCATCGGGACCCTGGGGCTGGGATTGGGCGCATTGGCGATGGTGACCGGCCGCCTCGGGCCCTCGGTCGTGTGCCACGTGACCGTCAACGCGATCGGGGTCACTGCCGCGCTGACCCAGGGCGCCTGAACCTGTTCTGCCGGTCCCAGCCGTCGCCGGCGGCGGCGTGTGCCGCCAGAACGATGTTCGGCTGCCATCGCGGTGCGATCAACGCGGACCAACGAGGAGCGGAGGTATCGGTGGAGTCGGTCGAGCGCCTACGGTGCGGCGATGCGATGCTCATCCACGGTGCAACACATCAGAAGGTTCGGACGATCGAGTCGATGGGTCCACGGCAGCGCGACGTGGGCTCCGAACATCGAACAGAAGGCCCCGGGCTCGAGTCGCTCCACCATCGGTGATCTGGCCGGGAGCGTGCAGACAGGCGGCCGAATCTGATGGTGGCTCCCATGACCGGCGTCACCGTGCTCGAGGTGGCGAACATGATTGCGGCTCCCAGCGCAGCCGCGCTGATGGCTGACCTCGGCGCCACCGTCATCAAGGTCGAGCCGCCGACGGGCGACATCCTGCGAGGCCTCGTGCTCGGCCCCGGCGTCGGCCCCGATCCCTGGTTCGAACTGGACAACCGGGGGAAACAAGGCGTGGTCGTGGACCTGAACCAAGCGGAGGGCATCGATGTCGTCCATCGATTGGCCGGCAACGCCGACGTCTTCATGACCAATCTGACCCGTGATCGCCAACAGCGGTTTCGGCTCACCGCCGCTGATCTCCACCAGGTCGCACCGAGCCTGGTTCACACGTCGCTGACCGGCTACGGGACCGAGGGGCCCGAAGCCGATCGGCTGGCGTACGACATGACCAGCTTCTTCGCCCGGGGAGGGATCCAGAGCCTGGTGACCGAGCCCGGTGGACCACCTGCCGCGTTCCGTCCCGGTCAGGGCGACCACACGTCCTCATTGTCGCTTCTCGCCGCGGTCCTGGCTGCGCTCCGGCTCCGGGATCAGACCGGTGAAGGGCAGGTCGTCGAAGTTGCTCTCCTCCACGTGGCAGCCTGGACCATCTCGAGTGATCTGTCGGCCACTCTCGTCACCAACGCCAACCCTGAGCTCTATCCTCGGGATCGCTGGCCCAGCCCCCTCACCTGTCGTTTCCAGTGCGGGGACGGACGCTGGGTTTGCCCTCTGCATGCCCGGCCCCAAGGACTACTTCGGTGCCTTCGCCTCGGCAATGGGACACCCGGAATGGATCGACGATCCCCGCTTCGACACCGTTGTCGGCCGTCGTGACAATGCCGAGTCCATCATCGCTCTCTGCGACGCAGCCTTCGCGCTCCACGATCGCGACGAGTGGGCCGTCCGATTGGACGCCGCCGACCTGACGTGGGCTCCGGTCCAGACCGCCGAGGAACTGGTCAATGACCCGCAGGCTGCGGCGATCGACTTGCTGCACCTGGTGACCGAGCATCCCGATGGCCCGTTCCTCACCGTCAACGCGCCGTTCATCATCCGAGACGCCGACGTCGGAGTGCGGGGCCGGGCCCCCAGGCTGGGTGAGCACACGTTGGAGATCCTGCAGGCGGCAGGCCTCGACCCGGACGGATTCGACGATCTGGTGGCCCGCGGCATCGTCGGGACCTGAACGCTCAGTCCTGGATGATGAACGGCACTTCGATCCGTCGGAACAGATCGGACAGGAAGCGCAACGTCAGGCCCCACACGACCTGATGCTGTTGGTCGAGTTGGATACCGGGGAACGGCATGCCGGTTGCCGGATAGATGTACTCGATGTAGCGGCCGCGATCGGCCAGATGGGCCAGAGGAACCCAGAGCGCTTGTGCCACCTCGTGATTGGGGGTCAATCGCGGTGCCAGGTCGTACCACCAATAGGCATGAGCGTTGACGGCAACGAGACGATTGTTGGCCCTCCCTCCATCGAGTTCGCCCAGCGAGCCCAGGCGCTCGGCCGGCCGGAGATCGAGGCCGACTTCCTCGTGGGTCTCGCGTTCGGCCGTTGCGAACGAATGGGCGTCTCGGGGATCGACACGACCACCAGGGAACGCCATCTGCCCCGACCACGGGTCGCCGTTCTTGGCGGCCCGCTGGATGAACAGCAACTCGGTGCCCTCGTCGCCCGAGCGGAAGATCGACGCGACAGCGGCCCGTGGGCCCGGGATCAGCTCCGTGGGTGGTTCCTGGAGCAACACCGAGCGGAGCCGGTCCGGGCCCAGCAGCTCAACCAACCGCGATCACCGTGAACGGTTCGAGGCCGACGTGGTCGGAACGTTCTCTCGCGCAGGGATACGCCATGGCCATACTGTAAGCCAGGCCAGAGGCCGATCGTGAACTGAAAGGGGATCTCGATGGTGGTGTGCCAGCGACGGAGAAGCGCCCGGAGTGCTCCGCAACACGATGACAGGGTGGTTCCGATGACAGGGTGGTTCCGATGAA
>CALACD010000603.1 GCA_937890445.1 uncultured Acidimicrobiia bacterium
ACCTCCCGAACCTTCAGCTTCTCACTCATCCACGAATCAAAACAGACCAGCACCCCCAAGTGGTGGACGAGACCCCCAAACGTTGGCAGCTACGGCACTAGGTTCGGGCAGGAACAACAGCCGATGTCTCGATCACCCCAGCTGCCGAGTGCTGGCGGGGACGGCGCTGACCGTGATGCCCTTGGCCTTCAGCTCGGCAATGGTCTCGGTGCTGAGTCCAAGTTCCTGGAGGATCTCCTCGTTGTGCTCGCCTTGAAAGGGGGCCAGTCCGGCGTCCGGGAGGGCAGACGCACTGAACCTCCACGGCGGCGCCGGTACTCGGGCGGTGCCACCCGACCGGTCGTCGATCTCCCGGATCGCCCCCCGTTCCCTGGCCCATTCGGACTCGGCGATCTCTTGCACGGTACGGATGGTGCCAACGGCCAGACCGGCCTCGCTGACCTGGGCCTCGAGCTCCTCGATGGTGCGGAACGTGAGAACCCAGTCCCTGATCTCGGCATGCAGCTCGGTCCAATTCTCCCGCCGGAATTCGGGATTGATGAATCGGGGATCGAGAAGGAGATCGTTGCGTCGCATCATCCCGCAGTAGCGAAGGAAGACTGCGGACGCCACCGGACTGGCGGCGATGGTGATCCGGGACCCGTCGGGCAGTTCGAAGATGGGCGACTCAGGTGCGCTGAGCGCCAACGGCTCGCCCTCGTTGTCGATGTCTGACAGTTCGAAGCTGACCCGGTCGTTTACCGCCAGCATCGAGGAGACCATGGCCACGTCGACGTGCTGGCCTTCACCGGTGCGATCGCGGTGGGCCAGGGCGGCCAGGGCGGCGATGACGCCTTGAATGCCGGTGTAGACGTCGGCGTGGTTGTAGGCGTCGTTCTCCATCCTGCTGAGGGTGTCGCCGTAGTGTCGTTTGATGATCTCGGTGAACCCTGACTCGGCCTGAATCGTCGGCGCGAAGGCGGGACGGGTCCGCCACGGGCCGGTCTGCCCGTAGCCGCTGATGGACACCATGATGAGGTCGGGATTGACGGCCAACAGGGCTTGGTAGCCGAGACCGAAACCGTCGAGGGTGCCTGGCCGGAAGTTCTCGATGACGATGTCGGCATCAGCCGCCAGCTGTCTGATGATGTCCTGGGCCTCGGTGAAGTTGAGGTCGACCGAGATGGCCCGCTTACCTGCGTTCTGCTGGGCGAAGTAGAGCGACATCGGCCCGACGTGTGGCTGGCCGCTGCGGCCGGTGTCGGGGGCCGGTGGTTCGACCTTGATGACATCGGCCCCGAGATCGCGAAGGGTCTTGGTGCAGTGGGGACCGGCCAGGACCCGGGTGAAATCCAGTATCTTCACCCCGGACAGCGGGGCTGGACTGGTGCCCTTGACGAACGACGTCCTGACCGAAGCAGCGGCCGATGCTTCGGTCATGAACCCGAGAAGATGGCCGAGCCGGGTCCGCTCTCGGCGAAGGCCGTCAGCCCGGTCTGCAGGTCATCGGAGGCCCAGACCGGTTCGGCCATGACCTCCTGTTGCAGGTCGGCGGCGTGAACGCCATCGTTGGCGGCCAGCGCTGCCAGTTTCTTGACCTGGCCGTAGGCCACGGTGGGGCCGGTTGCCAACTGACGGGCCCACGACAGTGAGGCGTTCTTGAGCTCCTCGTCGGCGACCACCAGGTTCACCACGCCCCACTTCTCCAGGAGCTGCGGATCGTGGCGGCGACCGAAGATGGCGATCTCCTTGCCCCTGGCGGTGCCGGCCCGCTGGACCACCCGTTGCACGCCCCCCAGGAGGGGGATGAGGCCGAGCGTCGTTTCCACCAGGCCCAACCGGGCCGAGGCGCCGCAGATGATGAAGTCGCAGGCCAGAGCGACTTCGAAGCCGCCACCAAGAGCCAGGCCATGGACGGAGGCGATTGTGGGC
>CALACD010000604.1 GCA_937890445.1 uncultured Acidimicrobiia bacterium
GGCACAGGTCGATCACATCGCCCCGTCCGTGCTGGTGGCGGCCCAGCAGTGCGGCGCACACGGCCGAGGTGGCATGACCGGCCGTCATGATGTCGATCAACGACAGGGGATGACGGGTTGGCCCTCCGTCGATCGGTCCGTTCAGCGACATCATGCCGGACTCGGCCTGGAGCACCGGATCGAGACCGGGTCGGCTGGAGAACGGCCCCGTGGCGCCGTAGGCCGAGATCGACACGTAGATCAGTTCCGGATGGTCGGCCCGGAGCTGCTCGTGGCCCAGCCCCAGACGGTCCATGACGCCGGGTCGGAAGTTCTCGATCACGACATCGGACTCGGCTGCCAACTCGCGGGCCAGCTCCTGGCCGGCCGGAGTGCTCAGATCGATGCAGATACTCCGCTTGGATCGGTTGAAGGCGAGGAAACCGGCGCCCCGGCGATCGCCCTTCGGTGATCGGGCTCGCATGTCGTCGCCGTTCACCGGATGCTCGATCTTGACCACGTCGGCGCCGAGGTCGGCCAACTGCTGGGCACACAGGGGGCCGGCGATGATGCGGGAGAACTCCAGCACACGGATACCGGCCAGAGGGGGAGGATTGGCGACCATGGCGTCAGTCTGCTCCAGCGGCGGCGAAACGCTCCAACGCATCGGGGATGTCGCCCATGGGTTCGTACGCGATCTCGGTCACGCCCATTGCCGCGTAGTCGGCGATCCTGGCCGGCAACTCGTCGGCCTGACACATCAACACCGAGCGTTGCATTGCTTCGGCGTCGAGGACCTGTGCATCGATGTCGTTCAGCATCGTCAGATGGCCGCGGTGAACCGCCAGGTGTCGCTCGGCCGTCGGGATCTGGTCGACCAGTCGTGCGAACCGCTCGCCGTTGGGTAGATCGGTCACCGAGCCGTCGCCGCGTTCGTGCGCGGCGTGATAGAGGATGGCGACACCTGGTCCCGCAGTCGCCATCACTCGCGGGGTGTCGAGGGCTTCACCGGGGTCGAGGATGGCGCCACTGACCATGGCGGTCACGCCCGGGAAGCCGTCGTAGCTCGAGCCGGGCGAGGGTCGACTGGTGAATATGGAGGCCCCCAGTCGGGCTGCGACCGCCAACCCCTTGGGGCCGGCGATGGCGATGCGCCACGGCACGTCGATCGGACGGTCGGGAGCCTGGCCCGGCCAATGCAGCATGCGCGTGGTGGCATGATCCACCTCGACGTCCTCGCCGGCCAGGAGGCGTTGCACCGTCTGGACGTAGGACTCCACGGCGGCCCACGGCAGACCTCGCTGTCCCATGGCGTTGCGACCGGTGAAGCCGGCACCGACCCCGACCTCGAGACGACCGGGAGCCAGATGGGCGAGGTGGGCAATGGCCGATGCAGTGACCATGGGGTGACGAAGATGGGGGATCAGGACGCCGGGACCGAGGCCGATACGCGAGGTCTGCTGGGCGGCGAGGGCCAACGTCACCCACACGTCGAGTTGCAGCGCTGGCGTGTCGAACACCCACGCTCGGTCGTAGCCGAGGCGCTCGGCCAGGGCGATGTGGGCCGGTGTGTCCGGGGTTGGCGCGAAGGCGCAGGACAGGTGGGGTCGGGGCTCGTTCGTCGACACGGTGGGAACGTATTGCACCCACTAGGGTCGCGCCACATGAACCCGAAGAGCTGGCAGATCGGCGAAGTGAAGATCACCAAGATCGTCGAGTCGGAGGGCCTGTGGGACCCGACCCGCATCGTTCCCAACGCCAACCTCGACAACACCCGCGACAGCGAGTGGGCGGTGGGGCCGTTCATCGATCCCGAGACCGGTCGGTTCCGGATCTCGATCCACACGTTCGGCCTGGAGATCGGTGACGAGAAGATCGTCGTCGATACCTGCGGGGGCAATGACAAGTTGCGGCCCGGGGCGCCCGATTTCCATCAGTTGCAGACCGACTTCCTGGAACGACTTGCCGCCGGCGGATTCCCACCAGAGGAAGTGACCGCCGTGGTCTGCACCCACCTGCACGTCGACCACGTGGGCTGGAACACCATGCTCGACGGCGACACCTGGAAGCCGACGTTTCCCAACGCCCGCTATTTGTTCGGCGAACGGGAATGGCAGCACTGGAGCGTCGAACCCCAGATCTATGGCGATGTCGCGGGCGACAGCGTCCGTCCCGTGATCGAAGCCGGTCGAGCCGAGCTGATCCCCTCCGATCTGCGCCTGAACGATCTGCTGTGGTTGGAGCCGACGCCGGGTCACACCCCGGGCCATCACAGCGTGCGGATCTCCTCCGACGATGCCGATGCCATCATCACCGGCGACCTGTTCCACGGCGCTGTCCAGTTCGATCATCCCGACTGGGCCAGTGCCCCCGATGTCGATCGAGCCCACGCCGCCGAAACCCGGACATCGTTCATGGAGCGTTACAGCGACGACCACACGCTGGTGCTCGCCACCCACTTCGGGGGACCGAGCTGCGGGCACATCAAGCGGAACGGGTCGGGATTCCGTCTCGACCCGGGAGCGCACTGGCCCCTGGCTGTCGACGAAGTGTCGGGCACCAGCGAACGATGATGCTCACGCCGTACCGGGTCCTCGATCTGTCCGACGAACGAGGACACTTGTGCGGCTACCTGCTGGCAGCGCTCGGCGCCGAGGTCATTGCGATCGAACCCCCCAGTGGGTCCCGGGCTCGCCGGCTCGGGCCGTTCTTCGACCACGAGCCGCACCTCGAGGGATCGCTCACGCACTTTGCCTACAACCGGGGCAAGAAGTCGGTCGTGCTCGATCTCGAGGTCGCGGAGGATCGCAACCGGCTCCTCGGACTGCTGGACGATGTCGATGTCCTGATCGACTCGGCCACACCGGGCTACATGGCTGAGCTCGGGTTGAGTCATGCCCAGCTCGAGGCCGACTTTCCTCATCTCGTCTGCGTGTCGATCACCGCCTTCGGCCAGACCGGCCCCAAGGCAGCCTGGGCCGCCACGGATCTGACCGTCATGGCCAGCGCCGCGACGCTGGCCGTCACCGGCGACGAGGATCGGCCCCCGGTGCGCGTCACCAGCCCCCAGGGCTTTCACTTCGGTGCCGCGTCGGCGGCAACCGGCACCGTCGCCGCTCTCCTGGAACGTTCGGTGTCGGGGCGGGGCCAGCACGTCGACGCCGCTGCTCAGTGGTCGGCCACGCTGGGCACCCAGGCCGGGGTCCTGTCGACGGGAGCCGGCGTGGTCGACGCCAAGCGAACCGCCGGTGGCGCGGTCACCGGTGACATCCGGTTGCGCCTCGTCTACCCGGCCGCCGATGGGCACGTGTCGATCACCCACGTGTTCGGGATGCCGATCGGGCAGAACACCCGGCGGCTGATGGACTGGGTGTGCGAGGAGGGCTTTTGCGACACCGCCATGCGGGACAAGGACTGGGTCGGCTATCTCGACCTGCTCGAGTCGGGGGAGGAACCGATCGTCGAATGGGAGCGAGCCAAGGCGGCGGTCGAGGCCTTCACCCGATCCAAGACCAAGGCCGAGCTCCTGGCCGGAGCCATCGAACGTCGCTTGTTGCTGGCCCCCATCGCCACCGCGGCTGACGTCCTGGCCAGCGAGCAGCTGGCGGCCAGGGGGTTCTTCGAGGACGTCGAGCATCCGCTCGGTCGTGTCGTACAGGTGCCTGGCGCCTTCGCCAAGTGTTCGGCCACCCCGCTTCGGGCCCTGGGACCGGCTCCGCTGCTGGGGCAACACACCGCCGAGTTCCTGGCCGGCCGCAGTCCCCGCGTCGACGCCACCAGCGACCCGGTCCATGCCCTGTCGGCCGACCCGTTGCCGCTCAGTGGCGTGCGGGTGCTCGATCTGACGTGGTCGATCGCCGGGCCTCACGCGGTGCGGGTCCTGGCCGACCTCGGGGCCACCGTGGTGAAGGTGGAGTCGATCCACAAACAGGACGCAGCTCGGGGATATCGGCCGGTCCACGACAACGTGGCCGGGCTGGAGAACTCGGCACTGTTCGACACGATGGCCGCCGGCAAGAAGAGTCTTGCCCTGGATCTGTCCAAACCGGCCGCTCTCGACGTGGTGCGTGAGCTCGTGGCCTGGTCCGATGTCGTGGCCGAGAGTTTCTCACCCAGAGCCATGCCCAACTGGGGGCTCGACTACGAGCATCTGCGCGCCATCAGGCCCGACGTCATCATGTTGTCGACCTGTCTGGCCGGCCAGACCGGTCCCATGGCCAACTTCGCCGGCTACGGCAATCTCGGGGCGGCCCTGGCCGGCTTCTACGGCCTGGCCGGCTGGCCCGATCGGCCGCCGTCGGGACCTTTCGGCGCCTACACCGACTACACCTCGACCCATTTCATGGCGACGACCTTGCTGGCGGCGTTGGATCATCGACGACGTACCGGTGAGGGTCAACACATCGATCTGGCACAGTCGGAGGCGGCCCAACACTTCCTGTCGCCGGTCCTGATCGATCATTCGGCCAATGGGACCGTGATCGAGCGTGACGGCAACCGGGATCCGCACATGGCGCCCCACGGTGTCTATCCGACCGCGGGCGACGACCGCTGGATCGCCATTGCCTGCCAGGACGACGACCAGTGGCTTCGTCTCGCCGAATTGATGGACCGACGTGATCTGGGCCGAGACCCCGAGCTGGCTTCGCTGGCCGGCCGGTATGCCAGGATCGACGAGCTCGATCGAGCGGTCGGGGACTGGACGGCCGATACCGACCGGGACGACCTGGCGGCACGTTTGCAGGCCGCCGGTGTGGCTGCCCATGGGGTGTTCGAGGGCCAGGCCTGTCTGGCCGACGAGCAATTCGCCCACGCCGGGCACTTCCTACGAGTCGAGCACCCGCATCGGACCTGCCTGATCGAGAACACCCGGTTCCGCCTGTCCCGCACCCCCACCTCGGGGATCACTCGGCCCCCGTTCCTGGGTGAGCACAGTTGGGAGGTGCTCAGCGACGTGCTCGGCTACGACGCCGATCGCATCGGAGCGTTGGCGGCCGCCGAGCTTCTCGAATGACACGAGTCGGCTCCCGATCTATCTTTCGACGCAAACAACTGCGGGATGACACACCTATGAATGTTCACGAACAGACGCCTCGAGCGATCGACGCCAGGCTGGAGCTGGCCCAGGGATACCTCGACCAACTCGATGCGCGAGCGGCGCATCAGTCGTTGGCCGCGAGTGCCGAGGACCGATCGATCGAGGCCGCCTATCTGGTGCAGGATGCGTTCCATGCGCTGCTGCGGGAGAGGGGGCACCGACTGGTCGGTTACAAGATTGCCCTGACCTCGAAAGCCATGCAGGAGTTCTGTGGCGTCGACCAGCCATTGTCGGGCGTGGTGTTCGAGCAGTTCGTGCACGAGTCCCCGGCCACCGTGCGCCTGGCCGATCACCGCCACCTCGGGGTCGAGTTCGAGGTGGCGGTGCGATTGGGTGCCGACCTTCCACCGGCAAGTGTCCCGCACGATCGGGACTCGGTGGCAGCCGCAGTGGCCTCGTGTCAACCGGCCTTCGAACTGGTCGAAGATCGCAACGCCGACTATTCGACCCTCGATGCCTTCGATCTGGTGGCCGAGAATGCCTGGAATGCCGGTGTCGTGCTCGGTCCGCCGGTGGACGAGTGGCGCCAGATCGACCTCGAGCATGCCGTCACCCGACTGGAGACCAACGGAACGTTCGTGGGAGAGGGCAGGACGGGTGACGCACTCGGACACCCCATGGATGCCGTGGCCTGGCTGGCCAATCACTTGAATCAACGGGGGCGGATGCTCGAACGAGGGCAGTTCGTGATGACGGGCAGCAGCATCGTGACCCAGTTCCCCGAACCGGGGGATGACCTCGAGTTCACCATCGAGCATCTCGGTCAGATCTCCCTGGCCTGCCGCTGATGACCGATCTGCCGACCTCCGATCAGGTCCGATCCGAGGTCGATGCCTTCATCGACGCCCACTGGAGCGACGTCATCACCACCGGTGAATGGTGGGTTCGGCTGGCCGAGGCCGGGTACGCGTCACCCACCCTGCCGGTCGAGGCCGGCGGCCGGGGGTGGCCCCACGATCTGGCGGCCGCAGTGGCGTCGGCGTTGAGTCGACGCGAGGTTCTCGGCCCGCCGGGGGGACTCGGTCTGCTGCTGGCGGCTCCCACCATTGCCCACCACGCCACCCGGGAACAGGTGGCCGAGTACCTGCCACCCATCCTCGACGGTACGGCTGGTTGGTGTCAGCTGTTCTCCGAACCCCAGGCCGGTTCCGATCTGGCCGGACTCCAGACCCGAGCAGTGCGTGACGGCGACGAGTGGGTCATCACCGGACAGAAGGTTTGGACCTCCACGGCCCAGACGGCGGACCTCGCCATGTTGTTGGCCCGAACCGATCCCGATGCGCCCAAGCATCAGGGGATCACGTACTTCGTCATCGAGATGGATCAACCCGGCATCGAGATCCGGCCGCTGCGGGAGATGACGGGGCGGGCCGTCTTCAACGAGGTGTTCCTCGATGGGGCCCGGGTTTCCCACGCCAACATCCTTGGCAATCTCCACGGAGGCTGGGCCATTGCCAACGCCACACTGGCGTTCGAACGAGCAGGTGCAGGACATGGCGGCGCCACGTTCTCGGCCGCCCTGCCCGGCAGCAAGGCCGGTCATCTCGCCGAGCCGGCCGTGTCGTTCGTTGGGGCCAAGGGCCCGATCAACGGTGCAGCCGTCGGTCGCCGACATCTCCAGATGTTGGCCGAGCTGATCTCCGAGCACGGCCGGTCCGATGATCTCGTTGCCAGACAGGCCGTCGCTCGGGTCAGCATGGACTATCAGCTCCAGCGCATGATGGGATGGAAGGCCAAGATGTTGCCGGCCGCCCGCACGGGGATGGAAGGCAATCTGGCCAAGGTCTTCAACTCGTCCGCCGTCGCCAACGCTCGTGACGCCGCCAACCTGCTGCTCGGCCCGGAAGGTCAGCTGTCGGAGTCCGACGGAACGGCCGGAGTCTTCCAGGAGATGACGCTGTTCTCGCCGGCTCCACCGATCTACGCCGGCAGCGATCAGATCCAGCGGAACGTCATCGGGGAACGTGGGCTCGGCCTGCCCCGGGAGCCAGGGCCATCGAGTTCGACGCCGTTCAGCGAACTCCCGAAGAACTAGCAGGATGCGGAAAAGCGGGATTTGCGGTCTTGGGTGAGTCTCAGCGGGT
>CALACD010000605.1 GCA_937890445.1 uncultured Acidimicrobiia bacterium
CAGGAGGAGTGGGCAGGAGGAGTGGGCAGGAGGAGTGGGCAGGATGAGTGAACGCAACGTGGCGCTGCGAGTGGTGACCGACGTGGTCACCGCGCATCGACAACTCGAAGGGGCCGGGTTCGCAGTGTTCCGCCCCTTTCCCACCCATGGGCTGGAGATGCTCGACCCGTTCCTGATGCTCGACGAGAAGGAACCCAAGGTGTACGCCCCCGGCGAAGCCAAAGGTGCCCCCGATCACCCCCATCGAGGATTCGAGACGGTCTCCTATGTGCTCGACGGCGAGACCGAGCACCGTGACTCGCTGGGAAACCGGGGAATCATCGGCAAGGGTGACGTGCAGTGGATGACGGCCGGCGATGGGATCGTGCACTGCGAGATGCCGTCGCAACGGATCCAGGCCGAAGGGGGCCGGACCCACGGGTTCCAGTTGTGGGTGAACCTTCCCGCGGAGCTGAAGCGGACTCGCCCTCGCTATCAGGCTCTCACGGCCTCCGACCTTCCCCGAGCTTCGGGTGAAGGTTGGACGGCGGTCGTCATCGCCGGCAACGTGCTCGGAGCATCCGGGCCGGCTGCGACCCATACCCCGATCGTCTATGCCCACCTCACCATCCAGCCCGGCGTTGCCCTTCCGATCCAGATTCCGAACGACCATCAGGTCGGCCTGTACGTGTTCGCCGGTTCGGCAACGGCCGGTGGGAACAGCCGCCGAGTGGATGCACACCAGCTCGCTGTCTTCGCGCCGGGTGACGGACCGGTGATGGCCTCTGCATCGACCGATGGAGCCGAGCCGATGCAGGCGTTGCTGATGGCGGGCCGCCCCCTCGACGAACCCGTGGCCAGGCACGGCCCCTTCGTGATGAACACCCGCGAAGAACTCATCGAGGCCCTCGAGGACTACCAGGCCGGACGGATGGGCATCATCGCTCCCGCCGGCGTCTGACTTGCTCAGCTGCAGTCTCCGCCGATGTTGCACACGAGATCGCTGGCCGGGGTGTGGTCGATCGGTTTGGTCGTCCACCAACCGTGAGGTCCGTCGTTGCTGAGTGCGTAGGCGTTGGTGCGGTTCGGGTCACCGGCTACCGCGACCAAGAGACGCTCGGGACCAGTCACGATCGGGACGAGACGTTCGGGATCGTCCGACTCGGCAAAGACAGCCGGCAGGTCCCCTGCTGCGACGAGATCGACGAGTCGACGCCGCCCGGCAGTGAGATTGCTCCATTCGCCGATCATCCTCTCGAATGTGACGGCGGGGATTCGTGCATGCTCGAACAGGGCTTGCTGGACGTCGCGTTTGGACCAACCGGCTCGGGCGAAGGTGCGGGCGAGGATCGGTGAGATGACCAACAGTGGCTGGAACTGATCCTGGCCCAGACCATGCACGTGGGTCAGATCCCAAGCCGCAACGCGGGTGAGTCCGTTGGCAAGGTACGGGGTGATCTCCTCGGGTGTCGATCCGAACACGCTCCCGATGATCGTCCCGCTGTTCATGCGGGCCAGTGTGACGGTGTCCTCTCGAGCGGCGAACCCGAACGCAGCGTTCAGGGGCTGCCATCCGATCTCGGCCAGACACTCCATGTCCTCGGCCAACACCACACGAGCCGAATTGCCGAACGTCGCCCTGTCGTGTTCCTCGGCTGTGAATCCGAAGACGTTGCGCAGATAGAGGCGGAGCCAACGTCCGACGCTGGTATTGGCGTGGGCACCTTCTCGCATGGCCCCGGCACCGGCGTTGAATCCCAGGCCGGCACTGTTGGGGCCGTCGATGATGATGAGCGCGTCGGCACCCGTGGTGTTCCCGGAATGCTCGGCGCCGTAGCCGGGGTCGGCGAGGATCTGGGTCAGGGCGATCAGGACAGGTAGATGCTCGGGTTTGCAGCCGGCGAGCACCGCATTGACCGCGATCGACCAGATGGTCAGGTCGCGCCCCGACGAGGCGGCGACACCCAGTGTCTTCCACGGGTCGTGACCAGAGTCGACCAGGTACGCCTCGACGCGCTCGATCGTTGGGGGGATGATCGGATGACCGTCGGTCCACCCCATGGACACGAAATGGTCGTTGATCGCATCGATGGTGCCCGACACCACGACATCGAGTGCCGTTGGTTCCTGGCTCGCTTCGTCGTCACCGTCATCGCCGGATCTGGTCAAGCCGTCGATGATCTGGTCGACGGTGAACGAAACGAAGTTGTCGACCATGACGTCGGTGGACTGGCTGTCGACGTGACCGATCGTGAGCGCAAGCGGAAGCCAGTCGAAGCCATGGCCTCGTCCGGTCGCAGCAGCCTGTCCTTGGAAACCCTCACAGATGATCGACACCGAGGGGATGCCTGCGGTCTCGGCCGCAATCGATGCCCGCAACACGGCGGGCGTACAGCTACCTCAACAACCCATCCCCGACACGACGGCATCGACATGGCGTGAACGGAGTTCTTCGCCGAGCCGGCCGACACGTTCCTTCTCGTCGGCGCCGTGCAGGTTGCCGAATTCGGTGTGGTCGACGATCTCGACACCAGGGAACCGGGACGTCAGTTCTTCTGCGAGGACAGGGAACAGTTCGTCGCCACGGAACAGGTAATCCCAGAGGAAGGCCACCCGAGCACCATCGAGCGTTTCGACACGGTCGGCCTTGCACCGCTGCTGGATGCCTCGGGGCGACCGGGGCCACACGACGTCGTAGATCGGTTCCATACCCGACATCATGTCCGCTGCGGTGGGACAAACGCTCGCAATTCTGCGGTTGCCCGGCGGATTGCTCTGCGTCCGTTTCCATGGATTCGGCTGAGCGAGCAATCTTGAGTCACCTCCAGCGAGAGGGACCGATTGCCAACAACGAGCTGGCCCAGCGGTTCACCGTGGCGAGCGACGCAAGCTCCTCGAGTGGTGTCGGCAGGAAAGCCCTTGTGCGCCCTGGCCGACAGGCACACCGGCCGCGAGCAGTAGGTAGGGTCACCTCGCCACCCGCGTACCCATCGGTGCTGTTCAGGGTCTCGGCCGCCCATCGATCCGTGAGCATGCGGCACCCATTCGAGGGTCAGACCTCCGGAAGTTCGCCGGCTCTGTGGGTGATCTCGGCGGCTGCTAGCCCTTCCTGTCCGGGTGTTGAGGTTGCAGGTCCGTGAGTCGAGGGGCCTGGTGATGGACTCTGTGGTTCTTCCAAAGAATCAAAGGGACCCATCACCATGACCACCTCTGCTGAGATCATCTATCAGCGACGCGTCCGATTGCTTGATCTGGCCGAAGAACTCGGCAACATCTCCGCCGCCTGCCACCAGAGAACGACCGGGGTCCGTCGTGATCGGGCCAAGCGTGGCGCCGCACAGTCCCGCAGCGCTGCCCGACTTTCCTCCACCTGACTGAGGTCGAGTCGTGGACAGCGCGACCGACCAAGAAGTCGATCTTCCCGGCATCTCCTGGTCAAGGGCTCTCGAACGAGTCGAGGTCCCGAAGCCCCTAGCGTGAACGATGCCGCTGTCCGCTTGGGTGCCATCGCGCAACAGTACCGGTGGCCTGAGACCCATCTCGATCAGGGCGCCGACACCAGCACCCACAGCCCTGCATGACCTCCCCGATGCGCCCCTCGATCCGGCGGTCCGGGACGGCCGTCCTGTTCAAGCTGTTGAACGGTTGGGGACGCTCAGCTGCTGCGCCTGGCTGGGAATCAGGGAATGTCGAGAAGGACGGCGAGACTCTCACGTACCTGCGTCAAAACGATGGTTCCGACGTTGCCCCGCCCGCCGATGATCCTGCCAGGGGAGATCGCTCGGATGTGCTGACATTGGGCCGCTGAGATGACATCGATTCCGTTGGTGTCGTCGGGCTCGATGGTGATCTCGGAGCCGAAGGGTCTGATGGTGCTCGTGAGCGGGACGACGTGGACCACGGAGGGTTCGGCGTCGAGGATGCGTTGGGCGGTCACGAGGAGGGCGGGGTGCCGGAATCCGGCTTCTCTGCCTTGGGGCGTGCCGAGTTCGAGGTCGACGACGTCACCCGAGGTCAGCATCGAGCCAGTCGATCTCGTCGTCTCGCAGCGGTGCGGCGAGGTCGGTGCCGATTCGGTCTTGGCGCAGCGCCCGTACGGCGAGGGTGACGGTGTTACCGACGGTGGTGTTGAGTTCGGCTGCGAGTCGTTTGAGTTCGTCGTGGGTGGCGGTGTCGATACGAACGCTGGTGCTTTGCATGCAAATCAGCATACATCGGTTGGCGGACTGCTACCGGCCAGTCGGCGTGGCGAAGCCCAGCTTGCCGAGTGCCCCGTACTGCGCGGCCGATATCCAGATGGGACATGTGAGAGGGCCCCTGTCGGTGGTCCAGGTGTTGTGCGGGTTGAGGTTGGTTGCGGGTGGTCCAGTTGGCGGCGAACTCGGCCGGGGTGAGGTTGCCGTGGGTTGAGTGGGGTCTGTTCATCCGTGGTCGATGCGGTGGTCTTGACCGCTGTGTACCGCCGAAATCCCCTACGTCGGAGAAAAGTAGGGATGAATGTAGGGATGGGCGAGACTCAGATCACCTCGTGAGTGACGAGCATGTCCCTGCCGGCGACGGTGTCACCGATCGGGAGCGAGTCGTAGCGCTCGCGAACTTGCTCTTGGCTGCTGCTTCGTCGTCAGGCGGGCTGGTGGCCCAGCGGTTCACCGCGGCGATCGACGCAAGCTCTTCGAGTGGTGGTGCGAGCCTTCGAGTTCGGGATCGTGGTTTGGTCCATTCTCGGAGTTCGTGTTCGGTGCAGTATTCGATGAGATCGACGTAGAGCTGACGGATGGGTTCTGGCTGGAGTCCTTGTTCGATGGCCCAGCGCTCTCGGTCGGTCAGCATGCTCGCAACTCGGTCAAGTGCTCGGACCGATGTCTCTGACGTTTTGAACTTTGCCGCAGCGTGGACGTACTCGAGGCGGTTGCCGAGCAGGCTGATGATCTCCTGGTCGAGCCGGTCGATTTCATGGCGGATATCGCCCATGCCGGCGCAGTCGCCGGGCTCCAATCTGAGCAGGAAGCTGCGTGACCATCACCGGCCGCCACCGAAGTTCCACGGAACTCGGGACAAACTCCCATCTGCGACCTGACGGATCGTCGAGCGGCTGCTCCTGGCCGCCCCCTTCCCGTCGCGTCCGCGATTGCCACATCGTTGTGGCCATGTTCTCGCGGTGTCGGAGGCCAGCGCCGCTTCTAAGAAGCGATTTGGTCGCGGCATCGACTACGGCGACACCAAAACCGGGTCGACTTCGCACCAAATCTGGAGCGCGTCACTGTGGACCCGTCGTGTTGGGGCGACGTTGCGGATACGACGACGAGGTGATCAGAACATCACCGTGCTGGTTGCTCGCGACCAGCGCCGTCTGCGTCGACATGTTCCCGACTGTTCGAGAGCATGCGACGTCAAGCCGGCGAAGTGGGCTACCTGGGTCGTCGATGTTCGGGGAGTGGTGGCGTCACGGGTCGCACTCATCTGGCACCAGCGGTTCGCTCAGACGGCGACGATCTCGACGAGACCTTCGAGCGCAGCGAAGTCCTTCGGGTTCCTGGTGTAGAGCGGCAGATCGACCGAACAGGCGATCGCCGCGATCATCAGGTCGACCGCTCGCGCTCCGCGCGCCTTGCGACCAGCAGAGCCGACCGCTGCGTAGATCCGGCCGTATGCCCGAGCTGCTTCTGCATCGAACGGGAGCGGAGCGAACGCAGCTTCGGTCCGTTGGAGGCGGTCTTGGCGACGTGCTCGTTCGTCTGAGCTTGTTGCGGCGTGCGGTCCAGCGGCGAGTTCGGCCATCGTGAGCGCGGTGATTGCGACCTCGGTTGGCAGCGAGCGCGCTTCGATCGACTCGAGATCGATCACGACGGAGGTGTCGAGAATCCCGCGTGGTGCCCGGGCTTCAGCCACGGGGTGTGATGTCCTGGTCAGCGATCACGTCGAGGTCGCTGCGGAATCGCTCGGCGTCGATTGCCGGTGCGGTACGGAAGATCTCGCTGACCGATTCTGCTGTGACGAATCGTAGGCGTCGTAGCGGTGTGAGTTCGCCGACGGGTACGCCGTTGCGGGTCACGACGAACGACTCGCCCTCGTCGAGGCGGCGCATGATTTCGCCGCTGCCGTTGCGGAGTTCTCGTTGCGTGATGGTCTCGCTCATGGTGGCAGTGTAGCACGTGGTGCTACACCGGTGGAAGGGGAATGTGGCGACGATCCAACTGGTCTCCGTAGATCCCTTGCATACCGTTGGAGCGACCACACATTGCCACTGCGAGCCCCAGGCTCTACCTGGCCATCGGACTGTCCCCTATCGCGGCCCTCAGCCGTCGAGGACCTGGCCCAGACGCGCAGCGAGCGCAGTGTCGGACGACTCGATGGCGTGGGCGTAGACACGCAACGTCATCGACGCATCGGCATGTCCCAAACAGTTGGCGACCGTACGAACATCGGCACCGTTGGCGATGGCGCTCGTCGCCGACCAATGGCGCAGATCATGCAGCCGCCACTTCGAATCGATGCCCGAGGCTTCTCGCACCCGTTTCCACCACCTACCGATGCGATCCGGGTGCGGCGGTTCGGCATCGGGCCCGAACATCCACGTCGTGATCTGCGCCCACTCCCCCGCCATCGACCGCACCAACTCGAGCGTCGACGACGACAACGAGACCGCCCGACGGCTGCCGGTCTTGGTTGCCTCGACCCGCTTGCGCGTTATGCCATCGTCGCCCTTGGCAACGATCACCTGCCGGTCGACGATCAGACGATCGCCAACGAGCGCGTCCCAGCGAAGCGCTGCCAGCTCGCTCCGCCGAGCACCCGTTTCGGCAGCCAAGCGCATGGCCAGATGACACCACTCGTTGACCTCGGCCGCCGCTTCGAGGACAGCACGAACGTCAGCATCGGTCATCGCCGACCGCTGGATCCGCTCAGGGCGCTTGATCGGTGCGTTCGATGCCGGATTGACCCCAATCCACTCCCACCGCACCGCCTGCTGCAGCGCGGCACGCAGCACCGAGTGACGATTACGGATCGCGGACTCGCCGACGCCTGCTTCTCGAAGGCGGGCCACCCAGCGATCGATGTCGCTCGCCTTGAGCCCCGCCACCTTCCGCGAGCCGATGGGATCGAGCTTGATCCGGTTCGCCCGCGATCGGTACTCACGCAAGGTGTAGGCGGCCCAGCCAGCTGCCCTGACCTCGATCCAC
>CALACD010000606.1 GCA_937890445.1 uncultured Acidimicrobiia bacterium
CCGAGGTCGTCGGGAAGCTCCGGGTTGATCGCCCCCAATCCGGCCAGCAGGCTCACGAGCTCGGACTCCTCGTCGGTCGTGTCCGTGATCGTCTCCCCGTTGCCCAGGCTCGGAGCGTGTCCGAGGTCTGGGTCGACAGGCCATCGAGCTCGAAACGAACATCGGGACCCGCCGCCAGCACGATGGCGTCGTCGAAACCGGTTCCGGTCCCGCCGTCGAGGCACCAGGCGTCCGACCAAGACCATGCCGATGGTCGATCTGTTGCGTCTGCCGGTAGTGCCACTGGGTAAGTGTGACCGATCGCGGTCTACTGTCTGATCATGCGCTTCGGATTCTGGGTGGGCAACGGTCACGAATGGGGAGAGATCCTGCGACGGGGGGTCCGAGCCGCCGAAACCGGCTGGGACGGCTTGTGGGTCGCCGATCACTTCATGCCCTTCACCGGCGATGATGACAAACCCATTCACGAGGCGTGGGCCGTCCTGGCAGCATGGGCCCAGGCCACCGAAGGGGTCCGACTCGGCCCGCTGGTGTGTGGCAATACCTACCGCAACCCCGCCGTGCTCCTGAAACAGGCGGTCACCACGGATCACATCTCCAACGGCCGTGTGGTCCTCGGGTTGGGGTCGGGTTGGCAGGAGAACGAGCACGTTGCCTACGGCCTGGAGTTCGGGACGTTCACCGATCGCTTCGAACGCCTGGAGGAAGCCCTGCAGGTGATCACGACGCTGCGCGATGAGGGACGCGCCAGCCTCGATGGCGCGCATTACTCCTTCGTCGATGCTCCGTTGTCACCGGGGCCGGTCGGACCACTGCCGATCCTGTTGGGTGGTGGGGGTGAGAAGAAGACGCTCCGCATGGTGGCCCAGTACGCCGACGAGTGGAACGTGTGGTCCGACCCCGGGATCATGGCGCAGAAGTCGGCGGTCCTCGATGCCCACTGTGAGCGTCTCGGTCGTGACCCCAAGGCCATCCAACGCTCGTCGGTCGCGCTGCTCTTTCTCTGTGACACCGAGGACGAGGCTTCGGAACTGTGGGCCAAGGGAATCGAGCGACCATCGCTCATCGGAACGCCGGCCCAGCTCCAGGAACAGATGGCCGCCTACGTGGATGCCGGTGTCGACGAGGTGATCATTCCTGACTTCACCCTTGGCTCGGGTGCCCGCCACGATGAACTGGTCGATCGATTCCTGGCCGAGGTCGCCGCGCCGTTCCGGAACTGATCCATTGATCAGGGGCCGTCGGCGCTCGTCTCGCCGGCCGTCGCGCCGTCAACAGCGAAGCGGCCCGTTGCCTGGCCATAGAGCGAGTTGCGCCCCTGGCATTGTCGACCGAAGACGAAGTCCTGGAACTCGAGCTGCTCGTTGTCGAGTCTGTCCCAGATTCGCATCAGCACCTCGTCATCGAGCCCGCACAGCAACGCGGCGACTTCTTCGCGAGCGGCAACTTCGGCCGGGGTGAGTGCCCGCCCTTCCAGCGTGGCCAGAATCTCGGCCGTCGTGGGCTCGTCGTCGCCTCCGGAGCAGGCACCGGCACCGATCGCGGCGCCTACGACCAGCAGCGCGATGGCAAGTCGATGGCGTGGCACGACGTGATCCTAGGTGAATTTTCGGGCTTGATTCGGGCAGATGGTTGTACGAACACGTGTTCGTAACTACAGTCATGTCAGTTGCCACCACCGTGGCTGTCACACCGCATCTCTAGGGTCACTTCGTATCGCTGATTCGAATCTTGTTGTCGTTGGTCAGCCCGACGCCTCCGGGATCTCCAGCCGGAATCTCGAGCCGGGATCTCGAGCCGGAATCGCAAAACGGGATCTCCCATCGGGGATTTCGACAGGAAACACAAGAAAACAACACAGGGAGAGAAGATCGTGGAGAAGAACAAGGCCCTCGACATGGCCATGGGTCAGATCGAGAAGCAGTTCGGCAAGGGCTCGCTCATGAAGATGGGTGAGAAGACGTCGTTGGCCATCGGTACCATCCCCACCGGAGCGCTCGCACTGGACATCGCCCTGGGTGTCGGCGGTCTTCCCCGTGGTCGGGTCACCGAGATCTTCGGCCCGGAATCGTCCGGCAAATCGACGCTGGCCATGCACGTGGTTGCCGAGGCCCAGCGCAACGGTGGCGTGTGTGCCTACATCGATGCCGAGCATGCCATGGACCCGAATTACGCGCGGGCCATCGGCGTCGATGTCGACGAGTTGCTGATCTCCCAACCCGACACCGGCGAACAGGCACTGGAGATCGTCGACATTCTGGTTCGCTCCGGTTCGATCGATGTGATCGTGGTCGACTCCGTCGCGGCGCTCACGCCCCGGGCCGAGATCGAAGGCGACATGGGTGACAGCCACGTTGGCCTCCAGGCCCGGTTGATGTCTCAAGCGTTGCGTAAGCTCACCGGCAATCTGAACAAGAGCGACACCATCTGTATCTTCATCAACCAGTTGCGGGAGAAGATCGGCGTCATGTTCGGTTCGCCCGAGACCACGCCGGGCGGTCGTGCTCTCAAGTTCTACAGTTC
>CALACD010000607.1 GCA_937890445.1 uncultured Acidimicrobiia bacterium
GGTGGGCCCGGGGGGCGCCGGGAAGGGGGACGAGGACGGAGGGAAGCCCGGCGACGGCAAGCTCTGCCGTCGTGGACGCGCCGGCGCGGCACACGGCGAGATCTGCTGCGGCCAGTACATCAGGCATCTCATTCTCGTATTCCACGGTTCTATAGATCAGCCGAGCGCCGACGACTTCGGGCGGATGGTCGACGAAGTCGTCGAAGTCCCGCCGACCCACCACATGGTAGAGCGCCAGATCGTCTCGATCCGCCCAACGAACAGCGAGTTCGCGGACGGCAGTGTTCACCGAGCGGGCACCCAACGAACCCGACCACACGGCGACCAAGGTCCGGTCAGCGGGTACTCCGAGGCGTTCACGGGCTTGCCGAGGATCGGCATCCTGTACCGCCGCCACCACCGAAGACCGGATCGGGTTGCCGGTCAGCGAACCCTTCGGAAGGTCGGTGTCGGGGTACGGCAACGCGCTGGCAACCGCCCATCGGGCCATCAGCCGGTTGACGGCGCTGGCCCGAGCGTTCTGCTCGGAAATGACCAGAGGAATGCGATGGACGACCGCAGCCAGGGAGGCCGAGGCAGCGGCGTAGCCACCGAGACAGAGCACGACCTTGGGTCGTCGTGACCGAACGATGGACAGTGCGCCCGCTGCGCCCCGGACCAACTCGATCACCGAGCGAACGTTCTGGATCGAGAGTCGGCGCTGCAGGCCGCGACCAGGGAGCAGGTCGATGGAGAAGCCGGCTGCAGCGACCAGCTCGCCTTCGTTTCCTCGTACCCCACCGACGAAATGGATGCGCTCGGACCCGACACCCAAGGCAACCAACGCCTCGGCGATCGCAATCCCAGGATTGGTATGCCCGGCCGTGCCTCCGCCGGTGATGATCACATCGGTCGCCGGCATCAGCTGACGCGGGCCTGGCGCGCCACGTTCGTCAGGATTCCGGCCGCCAGCAGCGTCATGACCAGACTCGATCCTCCAGCCGAGACGAACGGCAGGGGCTCGCCGGTGATGGGCAACAGGCCCATGGCCATGCCGATGTTCAGAAAGGCCTGGATCAAGAGCCATCCCGTGATGCCGGCCGCCAGCAGCATCCCGAACCGATCCTGGGCCCCGAGCGCGATGCGAATCCCGAGGTAACCGAGCAGGACGAAGGCCATGATCAGGGCGCCCGCACCGATGAAACCAACCTCCTCGGCCACGACAGCGAAGATGAAGTCGGAATGGGCATAGGGTAAGAAACCCCACTTGGTGCGGCTGGCCCCGAGACCGACCCCGAGCCAACCGCCCGAGGCGATGCCGACCTGGCTCTGAATGGTCTGGAGACCGGTACCGAGCGGGTCGGCCCAGGGGTCCATGAACGCCAACAGGCGGGCCCGACGGTAGGGCTCGCTGTAGGCGAAGAACGTGGCTGCCGTCACCCCGGCGAAGGACCAGGCGACGAGACTCGAGATCTTGCCGCCGGCCACGTAGAGCATCAGCAACGCGATGGCGGCCAGGATCAAAGGAGTGCCCAGCTTCGGCTGGAGCAGCATCAGCCCCGAGAGACCGATGATGACGGTCATCACGGGGCGAACGGTCAGATCGGGTCGATCCATCTTCTTGGCCCGCTTGGCCAACAGATCGGCGATGAAGACGACGAGCGCCAGTTTGGCGATCTCCGAAGGCTGGATCACGACCGGGCCGACACCCAGCCATCGACTCGAACCGTTGATGTTCTTCCCGACACCGGGGATGAGCACGGCCACCAGCAGCACGATGGTGCCCGCCAGCAGGGGCCGAGCCACCTGCTGGAGCCGGCGATAGTCGACGCGACTGGCCACGACGTAGGTGACGGCGCCGAGCACCGCCCACATCGCCTGCCGCTTGAACTGGTAGAAGGGCGAGGCATCGAATTCGTGCACGCTGGTGACCGACGAGGCCGACAACACCATGACGAGGCCGAACAGACTCAATGCGAGCACGACGAAGCCGAGGAGGGCCGAGATCCGTTCGCCGTTGATGGTCGCCGGGCGCGACTCGTTGACCCGAGCCCTCGAAGGCGCACGCGACGCCGCCTCCTGTGCGGATCTCGGTCGCGGTGCCGTGGGTTTCGGCGTCTGCCGTGATGGGGGCTTCGGAGTCCGACCCGACCGCGACGAGGTCGAGCGCGAGGCGGGACGGCGAGTGGTGGTGGTCATGGAGTCATCTCCGGAGCGAAGCGTTCGTGGACGATGCGAATGAAATCGTTGCCTCGCTCGCCGTAGCTCCGATACCAATCGAAGGACGTGCACGAAGGCGAGAGGAGGACGACGTCCCCGGGTCGAGCGAGGTCGGCGGCAGCGGCCACCGCTGCTTCCATCGAGTCCGCCACCGTCACCGCCACCAGGGGGCCGAACACGGCCCGGACCTCGGCCGCAGCGTCGCCGATGGCCACGACGGCCCGCACCGGCGGTACGGCGGCGGTCAACGGCGACAGGTCGAGGCCCTTGTTCTTCCCACCGGAGATGAGCACGACCGAACCGAAGCCACCGACCGCAGCCAACGTGGCATGGGGAACCGTTGCCTTGGAATCGTCGTACCACTCCACACCGTTCCAGGCGCCCACTGCGGCCACACGGTGGGGTAGCCCGGAGAAGGCCCGGAGGGCGGCGGCCACACCGTCGCGGGTGGCCCCGGCGGCCAGGGCCGTCGCCGCAACCGCTGCCGCGTTCTGGAGGTCGTGGGGTTGGCGCCGAGGCAGATCCTGCACGGCCATCAGCGGACCGTCCGGACCCGTCAGCATGTCGTCGGCCACATGCCAGTCACCGCGAAGCAGGCCGAAGGTGACCACATGGTGCTCGGCCCGGACATGGGACATCACCACGTCGTCTTCGGCATTGGCGATCACGGTGGCCCCATCGGGGAGATCGGCCCACAACGATGCCTTGGCCGCCTCGTAGGCGGCGAGGCTGGTGTGCGCATCGAGATGGTCGGGGGCGAAGTTCAACCAGGTTGCGACACCGGGTCGGAACCGGCCGCTGTGTTCGAGGCGAAACGATGATGCCTCGACGACGAAGACGTCGAGCGATTCGTCGCCCAACGCTTCCACCAATGGCACCTCGGTGTTGCCGGCTGCGGCAGCCCGGATACCCGACCGCTCGAGCGCATCGGTCACCAGCATGGTGACCGTCGTCTTGCCGTTGGTACCCGTGATCCCGACCAGGGGCC
>CALACD010000608.1 GCA_937890445.1 uncultured Acidimicrobiia bacterium
CTCGCCCCAACTCCACTCCCCCGACCAGCCGACGGTCGCCCACGACTCCGACGCCGACCCCGACGGTCGAAGCCGTCACCACCTCGACGGTTCCGGACAAGCCCACGACCGTCAGTACCGGCCCCGGCCCCTCGGCACCGACCACGATGCCCGACGAATGGACGGCCACGACTCCATCGACGGTAATGACAACCGACACCACCGATCCGACCTCGTCCAGCACCAGTGCTCCGGCGACGACCGACTCCACCAACTCGAGCACCACGACGCCGTCGTCATCGAGCACGACGACCGGCGACTCGACCTCGAGCACGACCCAGCCGACAACGACCTCGACCAGCAGCCCGACCAGCTCGACGAGCACCGTCGACACCAAACCGGACACTGCGCGCAACGAGATCGCTTCTTGAAACGACGCTCGAAACTGGCCCTCGTCCAAAACGAGCCGAAGGGGCCACAAGGGCCCCCTCAACTCCGCGTCTAGATCATGCCACCTTCGGATCGCTCGTGGGGCGATCTCCCGAAAATTTCTTCGTCGCTCCTGTTCAGCTGCGTCACCAGGAGTTCGGCGATCCGTTCGCCGACCACGATGGTGGGGATGTTGGTGTTGGCCCGAGGAATCTGCGGCATGAGCGAGGCGTCGGCGACCAGGATCCGGTGATCGCCATGGAGGCGTCCGAATCGGTCACAGACCGAGGTTGACGGATCACTTCCCATGGGAGTCGTCCCGACCGGGTGATAGTAGTGCTGTACATCGCGTCGGAGTGCCTCGTCGGAAAGGTCGCGTCGCGGTTCATCGACCAGGACCGAGCGAAGCGCCGGCTGGGCCAGGAGATCTTCGGCCAGTTCGAGGCCGTGGCGGAGCACACCGATGTCGTGGCCGTCAGGATCGCTCAGGTAGCCATGGTCGATCGCGGGGGCCACACCGGGATCCACCGACGTGATCTTCACCGTGCCACGACTACGAGGAGTCATGCAGGCCACTTCGAGCAGCGCCCGTCCGTTCGTCAGCGACGTCTGGGTCGAGCCGCAGACCGGAAACAGATGGAGATCGAAGACACCGTCGGCGGCATGACGAGAAACCGCCTTGCCCAGCGTTTGTTCCTCCGGAACGAAGCCGGAAGCGGCGGCGTCTTGCATCCATCGTGCCAAATCCTCGCCCAGGTCTCGGGACGCGTTGACCATGGGGTGGTCGTGCAGGTTCGTGCCCACCAAGGGCGCATCGATCGACACTGCGATGCCGAGTGAGCCGAGAACGACGGGGTCACCGATTCCCGACCGTTGCAGGATGCTCGGCGTGCCGTAGACGCCGGCAGCCAGCACCACGCGGTCGGCATCGAACGTGTGCGCTCGACCTCGGCGCAAGGCGTGAACGGTCACTCCGTGTCGAGTCGTCTCGATCCGATCAACGAGGCATTCGTCGGCGATGGTGAGATTCTGTCGGTCTCGCACCGGATCGAGGTAGGCAAACGCGGTGTTCCAGCGGGTTCCTTCGAAGACATTGACGGTCTCGAGTCCGAAGCTGTGGTTGGCATCGAGGTCACAGAGGTCGGATGCGATACGCCACCCGGCCGAGGCCGCGGCCTCGAGACACCGGGAATGGAATGGTCCCGCCTCGTCCTGTTCGTAGGCACGCACCCGCATGATGTCGAGGACTCGATCGAACAACGGCCGTAGCGTCTCGGTCTCCCACCCGGGCAGACCCCAGCTGTCGTAGTCGAGGTGATGCCCGACGGCGGCGATGGCTCCATTGTGCGAAGAGCAGCCGCCCATGATGCGAGCCCGTTCGAAGGTCCAAGGTTCTCGACCGGTGACCGGGCCGGAGGTGTAGTCCCAATCATGGGACGTCGCCAATGCCGCGGCGTCGAGGATCTCGCCTGGCCATCGACCCTCGGCCAAGGCACCGTAGTCGGGACCGGCCTCGATCAGCACCACCTCGGCCCCGGACTCGACGAGACGAGCTACGACGGGGATTCCTCCCGAGCCTCCTCCGATAACAATCACGTCTGCCATGGCTCGACACTACCGGTCCACAGCGCTACGACAGGAGCCAGCCGCCGTCCACATCGACGGTGGTGCCGGTCACGAAATCGTTCTGAATCGCGAACAGCACGGCGTGCGCCACTTCGTCGGGCGTACCAGCTCGTGGAATGAGGTGACCTGCGGTGCTTCGGGCATAGGCGGCCACCCGCTCGGCACCTTGCAAAGGGTTCATCGGCGTGTCGATCATGCCCGGGGCGACCACGTTGATCCGCCTCGGAGCGAGCTCGGACGCAACCGACCGGGCCAGCGACTCCACAGCAGCACCGGCAGCACCGACAGCAACCATGCCGGGACGAACCGAGCGGGCCGGCGATCCGCTGACCAGCACGATGGTTCCATCGTCTGGGAGATGCTCGGCCCCGAGTCGCACGACGTTGGCGTATCCCCACAGCTTGTCGAACGATGCGGCAAAGCCGTCCATGTCCATCGACAAGAAGGGACCAATGGCTCGTTCCCCGCCAGTCGCCGCGCTGACCAGGATGTCGAAGGGGGCGCAAGCTGCGAACACGTCGGCCAGGGCTGACCGATCGAGCACGTCACACGCCATCGCCGTGACACCGTCGGGCAACGGACCGGCCTTGCTCGGGTTCCGGCTGATGGCGACCACGGTGGCGCCGTGCTCGGCCAATTGGCGAACAACCGCCAGTCCAATGCCCGACGTTCCGCCGAAGACGACGGCCTTTCTCCCCGAGATGTCCATGGACGTCCCCTTTCGAGTTGCTTGGCGAGCCATCTTCCTAGCACCGGGCACATTCGACGGGCGAGACCGACCACGTCGGGTGCCCCCTGAGCACAATTGCGGGTAAAGGACCATGGTTGGGGTTCCGATCATGCGTAGGTGAGAAACATGGAGGGAACCAGCAGGCCACTGGCCGATTGGGGATCCTCGACGGCGCGCGCTCGGCATGCTGACCTGCGCACCTATCTGTGGCGCCTGCACCCCATCTTCGCTGTCATCGCCTGTTGCGTGCTGGTGTTGGCGGAGCCGACGGCTCACCCTGTTCAACTGATCGCGCTGACCTGCACCTACACGGCCGGTCTGGTCGGCACTGCGTTCGTTCGAGATTTCTCGAGCCGTGATGGGGCCCTACTGATCCTCGGCCTGCTCGACACGCTCATGGTGAGCCTCCTGGCGTTCACGATGCCGGATACGTGGTACTTCATGCTTGCGGTGCAACTGACGATCGTCAGTCTGGGATGGGTGGAGTCGAGGTTGGCGACCGCCGCTCTCCTCGTTGCTGCTGTCGGTCCGATGGCCGTCGTCGGAGCCATCGCCAACGTCCCTCAATGGCCGGTCTTCATTGCGCTCTTCGTCATGGCCACGTCCGCCGTGTCGGTCAGCGCGCTCTGGTCCTTCAGCGACGTCCCACTGTCGGCACTGGGTGAAGCGCTGGGTTCGGTTCGTGCTCTGGTCTGGCAGTCCGACCTGGGTGGCGTCGTCACCGAGATCGGCGGACCGACCACCGCCATGATCGGGCTACCGGCGGCCGAGATCGTCGGTCGACCCTTGCAGGACCTGCTACAACCCGGAGACCGAGCCCGAATCCAGGGATGGATAGAAGAACTCGAGCAAACGGGCACGGTCAGCTTCGTCCACGACATCAATGTCACACTCACGGTCCGAACAACGCTGCGCCTCGTACGCCAGGAGGGATCGTCGATGGCCCTTCATGGCGTCACCGTCGACATCTCCGGGGCCTGGCAGGCCAGCGAACCACAGCGGCGCCGGGACGCCCTCGTTCAACAGTTGCAGGATGGCATCTTGCTGGCCCATCGCCAGGATGGCAGCCTGATGATCGATCAGCTGAACAATCACGGAGCCCATCTCCTCGGGTTGTCGACCGACGTCGGTTGGGAAGACCTGACCGCCGCCCATCCCGAGCTGGCATCAGCCATCGAGAACGCTGACGACGGGGCCGAGACCGACACCTGGCGCCACGCGCTGCAACGGGAACGCACCAGTGTGCGCGCCGGCGAGGTCGATGCGCGACGAGACACCGTGTGGCTGGCCGTCAGCTGCTACCGCCCCGACGAAGGCTCGATCGCAGTGCAGCTGCGCGACATCACCGAGGAGGTGACCCAGGAGGAACGCATGCGCCACGATGCGTCGCACGACGCCATGACCGGGCTGCTCAACGGCGCAGCATTCCGCACGTCGCTGGATCGGCATCTCGCCGATGGTCGGCCACTGGTCGTCTTCCTTCTCGATCTCAACGGCTTCAAGGCAGTCAATGACGACATGGGGCATGCGGCCGGCGATGCCGTACTCCAGGCTGTCGCCAAGCGACTGCTGCACTGCACCAAGGACTCCGATGTGGTCGCGCGCCTCGGCGGAGACGAGTTCGTCGGGCTCCTGTCCGGCGATCTGGCGCCGGGCGAGATCGAACGCCTCGGCCAGCGGATTCAGTCGATCTGCTCCGAGGCCGTGACCCTGCCCGGTGGCCAGCAGGCAAAGGTCTCTGCTGCCATCGGCTTTGCTCGGAGCTTCCGGGACGCCACCTCGACCGAGCTGTTGGCCATCACCGACAGCGAGATGTACTCAGACAAGCGAGCCGGACGAGATCGCCGGAGGCCCCGGACCCCTCATCAGCTCTGACCGTCCCTATCTACCATGTCGCTGTTGCTCGGCTCTGGCCAGGAGCCGACATGGAGAACGTGCGGTCGGAGTTGCTGGCCCGGGCAGAGCCGGGTGAGACGGTCTATCCCGTCCCACCAAGGTCGAGGACGAGCTCATGCGTTGCATCTCGCGCAGAAGGCCCGCCGTCAGTCGACGGCGGGCCCTCTACTCATTCGATCCTCTACTCATTCGATCCAACGCACATTCAACGCAACGCACATTCAATGCGACCGGACTGAAGAATCGATGCGGTTCTCGAGCAGTCTCCGTGCAACTTCACATCAGCTGCAGCCGCTGGTGTTGCCGCAGTCCGGACAGGCGTGACAGCTGCCGGCTCGTTGCATGGTCACACCGCACTGCATGCACAGCGGGGCATCGGGGTCACTGACCGCTTTCGGTGCGGCAGGTGCCGGCACCGGAGCCGGAGCGGCCTGGGTCTGGGCCTGGGCCTGGGCCTCTAGGCGATTGATCAGTTCTTCGGCCGACTCGACCGACGGCGGATCGAGCGCAACATCGTGCCCGCTGACCGTGGGGGTGTCGTCGACACCGGGAAGGGTCTGCTGGGTGCGCTCACCCGTGGTGAAGATGCCGAGTTCGGCTCGCTCGTCATGACTGAGATACAGCACGGCAAGCTTGCGGAACAGGTAATCCATGATCGAGGTCGAGATCCGGATGTCGGGATCGTCGGTCATGCCGGCCGGCTCGAAACGCATACCGGTGAAGGTCTCGACATAGGTCCGCAGCGGCACGCCGTACTGGAGGCCATGGCTGAGCGAGATGGCGAGCGCGTCCATGATGCCGGCCAGCGTCGAGCCCTGCTTCGACACACGGAGGAACACCTCACCGGGGCGACCATCGTCGTACTCGCCGATGGTGACGAAGCCCTTGCAGTCGGCCACGCGGAAGTCGAACGTACGACTGCGACGGTCTCGAGGCAGACGCTCGCGGACCGGCTTGTAGACCACCTTCTCGATGATCTCGGTGACCGGAGCCGTGATCGCAGCAGCTGCAGCATCTTCGGCGGCGATGGCCTTGTCACTCTTGGCCATCGACAGCGGCTGGGCGACCTTGCAGTTGTCCCGATAGATGGCAATGGCCTTGACACCCATCTTCCAGGCGTCGATGTGGAGCTGTTCGACGTCTTCGACCGTGACGTCCTCGGGCATGTTCACGGTCTTGGAGATGGCGCCGGAGATAAAGGGCTGAACGGCCGACATCATCTTCACGTGACCCAGGTAGTGGATGGGGTTGTCACCCATCGAGCATGCGAACACGGCGACGTGCTCGGGCTTCAGCCCGGGAGCACCCAAGATGCTCTTGTGCTCGTCGATGTAGGCCGTGATGGCGCTGATCTGCTCGCCGTCATATCCGAGTCGACGCAGAGCACGAGGCACGGACTGGTTGACGATGCTCATCGTGCCGCCACCGACCAGCTTCTTCATCTTGCACAGACCCAGGTCGGGCTCGATGCCCGTGGTGTCACAATCCATCAGCAGGCCGATGGTTCCCGTCGGCGCCAAGACCGAGGCCTGAGCGTTGCGCACACCGGTCTCGGGGGCCAGTTCACAGGCTCGATCCCATGCCTGCTGTGCCGCGCTGAGGATCTCGACCGGGGCCAGGTCCTCGTCGATCTCGGCGGTTGCGGCCTGGTGCTGGCGCAGCACCCGGAGCATGTGCTCCTCGTTGACGGCGTAGCCGGCGTGCGCACCCATGCGGGCCGCTGTTCGGGCCGATGTGTAGTACGCATGGCCCGTCATGAGTGCGGTGATCGATGCGGCCAGCGCACGTCCCTCGTCGGAGTCGTAGGGCAGACCGAGGTTCATCAGCAGTGCGCCGATGTTGGCGTACCCGATGCCGAGCTGGCGGAACTGACGCGAGGTCTCGCCGATGGGCTCGGTGGGATAGTCGGCCCGGCCGACCAGGATCTCCTGGGCAGTGAAGACGTGCTCGATCGCCACCTTGAAACCTTCGACATCGAAGGCGTCGTCGTCGTCGAGGAAGGACAACAGGTTCAGGCTGGCGAGGTTGCAGGCCGAGTTGTC
>CALACD010000609.1 GCA_937890445.1 uncultured Acidimicrobiia bacterium
CCTTGCTCTTGTCGACCAGTCCGGCTCGTTCGAGGGTTGCCACCGTGCCCGAGATGGCGGCGCGACTGACCCCGGAGTGTCGGGCAAGTTCGCGAGGCTCCATCTCGCCCAGTGTCCAGATCGTGAACAGCACCCGGAATCCGGCCAGCGAGAGCTGTCGGGCGCGGTGGGCATGGAGTTCGAAATCCTGCATCACTCGGCTGGATGCCCGGAACAGATTGAATGCTGCGGCGAAGGTGTCGAGGTCGAGTTCGGATCCCAGTGATGCGACCCGGGAACGGGCCCGGGTCTCGAAGTCGTTGGTTTCAGGGCTCACGTCCAACGATCAGTTCGGCTCGATGGTGGGGACGGGGAGCGAAAGGGTTCGGCCCCGGAAGGTCGCAACGACCGTGCCGTCCTCGGTGCGCACCATGGCGTCGTGGATGGCGCTTCGGCCGGGCTTGGAGATCTGGGTGGCCAGTGCGGTCAGTGTCTGCCCTACGTGGGCCGGTGCAACGAAGTCGACGGTTGCGCTGGTGGCGAGCGAGCGCTCGTTGCCGGCATTGGAGGCATAGGCCATGGCCGCGTCGGCCAGGGTGAAGATGATGCCGCCGTGGCAGACGCCCAGGCCATTGGTCATGTCGTCACGGACCGTCAGGGTGGCGGTTGCCGTGCCGTGGTCCACCTGGCTGATGGTGATGCCCAGCGCCTGGGCGGTGGCATCACGTGCATACATGGCCGCGGTGACGGCATCGGGTTGCATGGCTGTCGATCGTAGTCCTGCATTGCGTCGGGTCGATCGACGGTCATTCGACTAGGCCAAATGTCCTTATTTCTGCATATAGATCAATCAACAAGCAGCAACAACCGATGGGGTGGGGTACGCAAAAAAAGGACTCACCAAGATGTCTCGATCAACCAGGCAGGCCCCGCGCTCGGAGGCCAAGAAGTCGGTCAGTCAGCTGACCCTCGAACAACAGAGGACCGTGGTCGCCAATCTTCCCCTCGTCGAGCACATCGTGTCTCGGATGACGGCTCGTTTCCCGGCGAACTATTCGAGGGACGACCTGGTGCAGACGGGCACGTTGGGTCTGATCGAGGCCGCAACCCGTTTCGACCCGGAGCAGGGCGTTGCCTTCTCGACGTTCGCCGGCCGTCGTATCGAGGGCTCGATCATCGACATGCTGCGCCGCAACGACTGGGCGCCTCGCTCGGTCCGGGCTCTCGAACGCCGGGTCGACGCTGTCGAGCAGGATCTCATGGTCACCCACCGCGGAGTCCCGGACCGTCGGAGCCTCAGTGACGCCGTTGGCGTGGACATCCAGGACCTCGCCCGTCTCCGAGCCGATCTCAGCCAGGCGTCGCTCGATTCGCTCGACCGCCCGGCGGCCCAGGCCGATGGCGTGAGCACACTGGGCGACAACCTGGCCGACGAGCTGTCGCTGGCCTCCGACGAGGAGGTCGATGCCAAGGAACTCCGGGGCTATCTGCGTGACGCCATCAGCCTTCTGCCGGAACGGCACCGGATCGTGATCCTCTGCTACTTCTTCGAGGGGCGGTCGATGACCGAACTCGGCGAGTTCATGGGGGTGACCCAGTCCCGGGCCTCGCAGGTCAAGGAAGAAGCGGTGCGGATGATCCGTCAGGCCATCCGGGCCCAGTACGAGGAGGCTCCCACGGCGGCCAACTCGATCAAGGGTCGCCGTCAACAGGCGTTCAGCGACTCGGTGGCCGATGCCAGCTCGTGGCGAGACCGTCTGACCGACTCCCTCGAACTCGCTGTTCACGCCTGACGGAGCGTGAACGATGGTTTCTTTTCCCATCTCCTACTGGGCCGAACCGGCCCGACGATGCTGGGAAAGGGTCTCCTGGGTTGAGGAGACAGGGGCGTCGGTTCGGAGGTTCCTTGGTTGCCTCCGAACCGATCCCCACCGCTTCGGTGCATCGCCGACCCGACCCTGGCCAACGGGAGCGACC
>CALACD010000610.1 GCA_937890445.1 uncultured Acidimicrobiia bacterium
GTCGGCGGCCACGGGACCCAGTGCCGTGGTGAGGAGTGGATTGGTGAACTCGAACCGGGCCCCGAATGCCGACACGGCAGTCGCGGTCAACGAGGCCGGCCTCACTCCCCCGAGATGGAGCCGGTAGCCGGACACGAAACGGGTGTCCGCCGCGAAGAAGCCTTGCCCGGCATCGCGATCCATCTCACCATCGAGTCCACACACCAACAGGTGATCGTCCAGGTGCAGGGATACCACATCCGGTCCTACTCGAATGCTCATGACCGACTCGGGCCGAAGCCGGCCGGGGACCGACGGGAATCTCGGATCTGTCTCGACACGTCGAACCTCCTGGCTCAACGCGCAACCAGGAGTCCGGAGCGACGCGTTCTGTGGGCACGAATGGCCCTCGGCTGGAACCCTAGCGTTGTCTCGGGTGTCCCGCGCTGTCAGCAGGTGTCGGGCGTTCACCGCATCCGAGGTCCGAGGTCCAGACGAGCATGGTGCCATTGTTGGTTCGACTCTCGACGGTCAGGTTCCCGCCATTGCTGTGGGCTCTCTTGCGCAGATTCCGCAGCCCGTTGCCGTGCACGGCGCCGCCGTCGATGCCAACCCCGTTGTCCGCCACCACGACCTCGAACACGCCGTCGCCGATCTTGATGGCGATCGCGACTCGAGTGGCTCGGGCGTGGCGGGCGACGTTGGACATCGCCTCGGTCAACACGGGGACCAGTTGTTCACGGAGCGCATTCGTGATGGTTTCAGGATCGCCGTCGAATGTGATCGTCGGGACGAATCCCAAGACCACGCTGGCGTGATCGATGATGTCGCGAGTCCGGCTCGCCACCGACGCCCTCGTGACGGTGGTCAAGTGAAAGATCGCCGATCGGAGTTCACTGATGGTGAGATCGAGTTCGGTGACCGTGTCGGCAACCCGTTTCGCCACACGCTCATCCGTGATGGAGGAATGGATGGCCTGGAGGCCCACCCCCGCGGCGAACAGCCGTTGGATGACCAGGTCGTGAAGATCTCTGGCCAATCGCTCGCGCTCGTCGAGGAGCCGAAGCGATGCTTCACTGCACCGGATGGCCTCCTCTCGTTGGAGCCGTTCGGTGATGTCCCGGACCATCGCGATGACGAGACGCCGCTTCCGGGGCCCGACCGGGGACGGGTAATCCAAGACGACCTCGACAGGACTGCACGTACCGTCCTTGTTTCGATGCACCGTCGTGAAGGACACCGAGTCGACGGCACCGCCGACGAGTGGTTCGACAAAACTGTGCTCGGTGAACTCGGGCTCGATCTGCAGCAGGGACATCGACAGCAAGTCGTCGCGGGTGTAGCCGAGCTGGAGCTCCGCGCCGTGGTTCACGTAGGTGAACTCGAGCGTGTCGAGGGTGAAAATGAACACACCATCGTGGGCCGCCTCGATCATCTCGAAGAGGACATGCCAGTGAGCCTCGATCTCGACCGCTTCGGTGACGTCCCGTATGGTCGCCATGATCCGCAGACCACCGTCGGTTGCGATGGGGACGAGCGACACCTCCACGATGAATTCGGTGCCGTCCGCTCGTCGGGCGGTCTCTCGGGGATCGTTGCCCAGGTCTCGGGACCAGAGCGCTACCCCATGGGGATCGCAGGCAAGGTCCCCGAAGCCGCCACGAGCGGGAAACAGTCGCTCGATCGGGCAACCCACCACGTCGTCTCGATGGTGGCCGAACAGGGCATCGATCTGACGGTTGGCAAGTCGGATCACTCCGAACTCATCGACGAGGAGTACCCCATCTCGTGACGATTCGATCATCGCTGCCGCAAGGGCTCCCGCGACCTCGATCGGTTCTGGCAACCCCGTGACACCATCGCTGACGGCGCCGTGAGCCATCATGAATCAGTGTGACGGATCGTTGCATGTGCATCGCGTCCGTCGATGCGACCGAACGTGCTGTCCAGGAGCCGCAACATCTTGCTCGTCGCATCGTGGCACGCATGTTCGACGTTGTCCCCGAGACCCGTCACCACGACGGGTTGCATTCCCTCCGGACGGGCTTCGAGAAGACAACGCTTGGCGTGATCATTGCTGTTCTTGTCTCCGTCCTCCTCACTGAGGTGAACCTCGACCCGCGACAAGCGGCTCGCGTAGCGCTCGAGCGCAGACCTGACCTCGCCTTCGACATCGTGCGCCAGGGTCTCGGTCCCATCGACGCTGCGGTCTGTTGCTACCTGGATCTTCATGATCGCTTCTCCTTCTTCGGTTCTTCGGTGCTTTGGTTCTTCAGTGCTTTGGTTCTTCAGCGGCTTGGTTCTTC
>CALACD010000611.1 GCA_937890445.1 uncultured Acidimicrobiia bacterium
GCAGGTGCGCACCCAGTTGGCGTTCCTCCAGATCCAAACTCAACGGCGCCAGCACGGTCTGGCCGACGTGGCAACCAGCCAACACCTGGTGTTCCAGGGCAACCCGGGAACCGGGAAGACGACGGTGGCCCGCTTGCTGGCCGAGATGTACGGCTCGATCGGGTTGTTGTCCAAAGGGCACCTCGTCGAGGTCGATCGGGCCGGCCTGGTCGGGCAGTACGTGGGCCACACGGCCAACAAGACGACCAAGGCGGTACGCAAGGCGCTGGGCGGCGTCCTCTTCATCGACGAGGCCTATGCCCTCTCGCCCAAGAGCGCTGCGCTCGGGAACGACTTCGGTTCCGAAGCGGTGGAGACGCTGATCAAGAGGATGGAGGATCATCGGCACGATCTCGTCGTGATCGTGGCCGGCTATCCCAAGTTGATGGAGAGCTTTCTGACATCGAACCCCGGGCTTCGGTCCCGCTTCGCCCGAGAGATCAGCTTTCCCGACTACAGCGCCGACGAGCTGGTGGCCATCACCGAGAAGCTGGCGGCCGACGCCGACTATCTCCTCGGTGACCGGTCTCGCCTGACCCTTCAGGTCATCTTCGAACAAGCGACTCGCAACGAAGCATTCGGCAACGCCCGTTACGCCCGCACGCTGTTCGAACAGGCGGCCAGTCACCAGGCGGTCCGGCTCTCACAGGATCCCGCAGCCGGTTCGCTGGGAAGGGAAGCGCTGGCGACGATCGAGACCGAAGACCTCCGGCGGGCAGCCAATCAGATGGACGACACGGTTTTCCGTCCAGGGAGCGCCAAACCGACCACGGATCCTCCCCGGTCCCCGAGGCCGGGTCGGTCGCATCGATGATCTCGAGCTGACCGGTCGGGGCCTGTTCGCCCGAGCTCAGACGACGGTTCGAAAGGCTGCGCTCGTGACCGATGTCGGCAGGAGGACGGCTGCGGCCATGGCCGAAGCTCGCTCCCCGACGACGCGCACATCGACGTCGTAGCCCCACGACTCCAAACGGGCCAGGAGGCGTCGAGCCTGGGGGAGACCCCAGTCGATCGATACTCGGTTGACACCCCAACGATGGAGGAGTCCGAGGGTGTCTCGGGTCGTTTCGGGGACGGCGAACACCAGCGCTGACAGATCATCCAGAGCGGTCGAGATGATGGCCGACGGCCAAGCTTCCCGGAGACACTGGAACTCGGTGCGGCCGAGCACGTCGATGTTGCCGCTGAACCAGACGCGGTCGTCGGTGAAGCTCGATGCCCGAAGCAGGAGGGAGGCTTGTTCGGCTACTCCTGCAGCTCGAAGATCGAGACGAACTGCCTTGCCGGCTCGACGGATACTGCTCAGGGTGCCCATCGCGTCCAGATCGCCGGGCATCTCGATGCAACCGTAGGGATCGATCAGGATGGGAAGCTCGATCCAGTCGACGGGCCCGGCCACCGCGGCCTCCAGACGCGATGCAGTGTCGACCGAGGCATGCACCAGCATGGTGTGTTCGCCGAGGTCAGATTCGGTCACCAGACATCCGAGGTCGTAGTCCCTTCCGGCGTACGCTCGGATCAGAGGCCTCTTCGTCGATTGAAAGATGGTGTCGGCGTGGAGGAAGATGACGTCGCCCGACTCGTCGGCACCGGCCATCGCGTCGAGGTTGACCGGTTCGTTGTCGATCACCGCAGTCAGCCGGTAGCCACGCCTGACCAGCTGATGCAGGGCTTCTACCTTGCCGAGAGCGACGGCCTGGTCCTGAGGTCGTTGGTGCATCAGGAGGTTCTCCGAAGCGACACGGACTCGATAATCGACCGTCAGCGAGTCGAAGGCCCCGAGAGTGGAGGCCCGCAATGCTTCGGGTCGCCCGGTGACAAGGGCGACCACGGTGTCTCGCTGGAGCTGAAACCAGCGAATCAACTCCATCACTCCCGGATAGGGCTGATTGGCGTTGAGCGTTGTCCTGGGGTGCCACAGTTCGCTTCGGAAGTAGGCGCGGACGCGGCGACGATGATCGGGGTCGGAGACCCATTGTTCGAGCAGTGGTTCGATGTTCCCCTCGTAGACGTCGACGTCGTCCACCGTCAGGAACCGGAAGTCGTTGGTCCCCCAGTGGCGGTCGGACTCCAGGAGGATGGTGCGCACCAGGTAGCGGGTGTCGATGATGGTGCCGTCGATGTCGAACACGATGCACAGTTGGTCGGTCGGGTATCGCTCCCGCATGGCGCGGAAGTGACGGCCGAGTTCATACATCCAGTCACCGTTCAGCCGCCGATCCGGCGCGGCATGGCAGTCGAGTGCCTCGATGCTCATCAGCGGAACGTACCGGTCGGGGGTGGACACCATGCTGCCGCAGTCCTGACACAGCCTGTCGGGGAAGTGAACGTCTTCTGCGTGTTGCCTCTGCCGAAGTCGGTGCCCAGCCGGCTGTTGGCAGTTGCTCGCCCGGGGCAGCTAGCGTCCGCAGCGCCGGGACACCAGCAGAAGGAGAACGACATTGGCTGACATCAGCGGACGCTGCAACCAAGGCTTCGAAGCGGTGAAGGATGCCTTCGCCTCCAACTTCGAGATCAACGGCGACGTCGGCGCCTCCTGCGCCGTCGTTCTCGACGGTGAGTTGGTGGTCGACCTCTGGGGAGGGACACTCGATGCCGAAGGCACGAAACCCTGGGCCGAGGACACCATCGTCAACGTCTTCTCGACCACCAAGACCATGAGTTGCCTCTCGTTGTTGGTGCTGGCCAGTCGGGGCCTGGTCGACGTCGACGCTCCCGTCCATCGGTACTGGCCCGAGTTCGAGCAGGCCGGCAAGGGCAACGTCCTGGTGCGGCATCTGTTGTCCCACACCGCCGGGCTGTCCGGTTGGGATCAGCGGCTCGAACCGGCCGACCTCTACGACTGGGACAAGGTGACCGGCCTCCTGGCCGAGCAGGGGACCTGGTGGGAACCAGGATCGGCCTCGGGCTACCACAGCATCACCCAGGGTTATCTGGTCGGTGAGGTGGTGCGCCGAGTGGACGGCCGCACGGTCGGGCAGTTCTTCGCCGACGAGATCGCCGGCCCGTTCGATGCCGACTTCCACATCGGGACCGGCCCCGAGCACGACGCTCGGGTGGCGCCACTGATCCCGGCTCCACCGTTGGTCTACGGCGAGGCGGACTCGGCCGGGGGCGAGGCCGGCGACGGGCGAGCGACCATTGCCTACCGCACCTCGAATCCGCGGTTGTCGGCCGAGGAGTCCTTCACCATTCCCTGGCGTAGGGCCGAGATCCCGGCCGCCGGCGGTCACGGCAATGCCCGCAGCGTCGCCCTGGCCCAGTGTGCGGTGTCGGCCGGAGGTTCGGCCCAGGGCATCGATCTGTTGTCGCCTCAGATCGTCGATCGGATCTTCGACGTCCAGGCTGCGGGACGGGATCTGGTGCTCGGCATCGGCGTGACCTTCGGCGTGGGCTATGGGCTCAACTCGCCCCGGGCCCCGATCAGCCCCAACGCCCGAGTCTGCTACTGGGGTGGATGGGGCGGCTCCCTGGTCGTCAACGACGTCGACGCCGGCTTCACCATGGCCTATGTGATGAACCGTATGGGCGAAGGAACCGTCGGCGACGATCGAGCCCACGCCATCCTGCGCGGGTGCTACCAGGCGCTCGGGACCTGAGACCAGGCCCCGAACACCTGGTCGTCAACCGACCGCGGCGCGAATCTTGGTGTGCAGCTCGCCGAGCTGGTCGGTCATGGCTTCGACCGACCGATGTCCTGCCTGATAGAGGGCGGTCGCATTGACTGCAGTCCAGTCGAATCCCATCGACTGGATCTTCTCGGCTCGGGCCGCCACCGTGTCGAGGTTCTTGTAGAAGCCCTTGCTCTCCTCGTCGACCGGAGGTGGTGCCAGCATCAGTTGCATGCCGATCGAATCCGGATCGCGTCCTGCTTCGGTGGCGTGGCGACGGATGTCGGCCATGGCCTGTGTCAGAGCTTCGTCGCTGAGTGCCATCCCCATCCATCCGTCGGCCAGTTGGCCGGTGCGTCGCAACGCCGCCTTGCTGGTACCGCCGACCCAGATGGGTAGCCCGGCGCCCTGGGGCGGCTTCGGTTCCATGGCAATGGCCTCGGCATCGTAGAACGTGCCGCGATGGTTGATGACTTCGTCTCCCCAGTAGGCCCGAAGCAGTCGGATCGCCTCGTCCATGCGCTGGCCCCGGTTGGTGAAGTCCTCCTCGAGTGCCTCGAACTCTGCTGCCTGCCATCCGACCCCCACACCCAGCCGCATGCGGCCATCGGACAGGGTGTCCAGGGTGCTGATCTGTTTGGCCACCAGCACCGGTTGCCGCTGGGGGAGAACCAGCACCTCGGTCGACAGGCTCACTCGCTCGGTCACCGTCGCCAGGAGACCCAGGAGGACGAGCTGCAGGGCCAGAACGACCAGG
>CALACD010000612.1 GCA_937890445.1 uncultured Acidimicrobiia bacterium
ATGTTCGGTTCGCCCGAGACCACGCCGGGTGGTCGTGCTCTCAAGTTCTACAGTTCGGTCCGACTCGACATTCGTCGAATCGAATCGTTGAAGGACGGTGCCGAGGTCGTTGGCAACCGGACGCGGGTCAAGGTCGTCAAGAACAAGGTCGCTCCACCTTTCCGGCAGGCCGAGTTCGACATCATGTACGGCAAGGGCATCAGTCGTGAGGGTTCGTTGCTCGACATTGCCGTCGACGAGGAGATCGTGAAGAAGTCAGGAGCCTGGTACACCTACGAAGGGGAGCAGATCGGACAGGGCCGGGAGAACGTCAAGAACTTCCTGACCGAGAATCCTGATCTCGTCATGGAGATCCAGGAGCGGGTGCTCAAGGCCGTCGGTTTGATCGAGGGCGAACCGTCGAATGACGCCGAGGCGATCGATCTCGACGACGCATCGCTGGACGAACCCATCACCCTCGAGTGACCGATAGCGTTTCGCCCCATGGGACGCCAGCAGTTGGTCGACAACACACTCCGTACCGGACTCACGTTTGATGATGTGCTGCTCGTGCCTCGTCGCTCGAGCATCCGCTCTCGGTCCGATGTTTCCGTGCGCACGAGAGCGTCGCGCAATGTCTGGCTGGACATACCGGTGCTCGCTGCCAACATGGACACCGTGTGCGAGGCCGAGATGGCCATCGCCCTCGGGGCCCTCGGCGGCATGGGGTGCCTGCATCGCTTCCTTTCGGTCGATGCCCAAGCCGGTATGGCCAAACGTGTCAAGGACTCCGGCGACTTTGCCGTCGGAGCTGCCATAGGAACCGATCGCGACGCGCTCGATCGGGCTGGGGCACTGGTCGAAGCCGGGGTGGACGTTCTGGTGCTCGACATCGCTCATGGTCACGCCGATCATGCGATCGCTGTCTTGCATCTGATGAAGAAGGAGTTCCCGGGCACGGACGTGATCGCCGGCAACGTGGCGACCCGGGTCGGAGCCCAGGATCTGGCTGATGCCGGGGCCGACGCGGTGAAGGTCGGTGTTGGTCCGGGCGGGGTCTGCACCACCCGGCTGGTGGCCGGTGTCGGGGTTCCACAACTCACGGCCATCGCCGACTGCTCGAACCTGATCGGTCCTGACGGCGCCCCCGTACCCGTGATAGCCGATGGTGGGATCCGGACGTCGGGTGACATCGCCAAGGCCTTGGCCGCCGGCGCCAGCACCGTGATGATCGGCAGCATGTTCGCCGGGACGAAGGAGAGCCCCGGCGAGGTCGAACAGTCGAACCGTGGTCTGGTCAAGCGGGTACGCGGCATGGCCTCGTTCGAGGCAATCGAAGCTCGGGCGGCACGTGAAGGAGAAGAAGTCGACGAGGAGTACTTCGAGCAGCGTGCTCCCGAAGGAGTGGAGGGGACCGTGCCGTATCGAGGAGCGGTATCGAAGATGGTGAACGGTCTCCTGGCCGGCGTCCGGTCGGGCATGAGCTACAGCGATGCGCGGACCATCGAGGAGTTCTGGGAGAAGGCCGAATTCGTCCGGGTCACCCCGAACGTCGTCGCGATGAACCAGCCCCACGCCACGCAGAATCACGGCTGAGCCGAAGATGCCTGCTGTTGAAGTCGTCGCCGCCATCTTCGACATGGACGGGCTGCTCACCGAGTCGGAGTCGCGCTGGCGTCAAGCCGAACAAGAGATGTCTGATGAACTCGGGCTGGGCCTCACGATGGCCGATTTCGAACACACCATGGGTGTCCGGATGCTCGAGGTCGCTGGTCAGTGGTTCGCCTGGTCGCCCTGGGAGGGGCCCTCGGTCGCCGAAGTCGCCCGGCGGGTCGTGGCCCGGGTCGTCGAGTTGACGGCCGGAGCAGAACTCCTGCCCGGCGTCTCGGCGGCCATCGACCGTTGTCGTGCCGAAGGACTGCGCCTGGCCCTGTGTTCGTCGTCGGACTCTGCCCTCATCGATGCCACACTCGCGGCGCTCGGGCTCGAGGGAGTGTTCGAGGTCGTGCATTCCGCCGAGAACGATCTGCATGGAAAGCCCCACCCGGAGCCGTATCTGATCACTGCCTCGCTGCTCGGTGTCGAGGCGAATCGCTGCATTGCATTCGAGGACTCACTGAGCGGTTGCGTTGCGGCCAGGGCTGCCGGGATGCGAGTCGTGGCCGTCCCTGACCCGTCGGCTCGGGGCAGCGGCCAGTTCGGTTTCTGCGATGCGACGCTCGAATCGCTCGAGCAGTTCGATGGCTCGGTGTTGCGGCGGCTGGTCGAAGGCACCTCGGTGCCGTCGCTCTCTCGACCTCGTTTTCATCTGGCGTTTCCGGTCGACGACCTGGAACAGGCTCGTTGGTTCTACGGTCAGGTCTTGGGGTGCACCGAGGGGCGTTCGGCCGACGTCTGGGTCGACTTCGACCTGTGGGGCCATCAGATCGTCGCGCATCTCGATCCGAATCATGGGGGAGCGAATGTGGCGACCAACGCCGTCGACGGCGAAGAGGTCCCGGCCAGTCACTTCGGCCTGTTGCTCGAGTCCGGGGCGTGGCGTGCTCTGGTCGAGCGCCTCGAGGCGGCCGACATCAGGTTTCTGATCGAACCCCAGGTTCGGTTCGCAGGCCTGGCCGGCGAGCAGCTGACCTGTTTCGTGCTGGACCCGTCGGGCAACGCGCTCGAGTTCAAGGCATTCAACGATGATCGGGCGGTCTTCGCGGTGTGAACGTGCTCGAGATTTCAGTGGACCGCACGCAGGGCGAACCAGGCGAGGTTCATGGTGGCGAGGCCGTAGACGAACAGGCGGTAATCCTTTGACCACGCGCGGGTGGAGACGATGACCAGCACCCAGAAGATCGTCATAACCGCCCATTGGACGCCGACACCTGAGTCAGTGCGTGGAAGCAGAAGTTCCGTGAGTACGTTGCGCAGGACCGTACCGTACTGAAGAGGATCCCCGGAGGTAGCGCGATGCAACTTGGCATGATTGGTCTCGGACGGATGGGAGCCAACATCGTTCGTCGGCTCAGTCGGCACGGCATCGACTGCGTGGCCTACGACCGAGATCCGCAGGTCGTGGCCTCGCTGGTGACCGAGGGCGTCGCCGTCGGTGCCGAGTCGGTCGCCGACCTCGTGGCCAAGCTCTCGGGTCCTCGGATCGTCTGGGTGATGGTCCCGGCCGCGTTCGCCGGTGCAGTCATCGCCGACGTCGCCCAGCATCTGGAGCCCGACGACATCGTCATCGACGGCGGCAACACCCACTATCCCCTCGATATCGAACGAGCCGATCTTCTGCGCCCTCGGGGCATTCACTACGTGGATGTCGGCACCAGCGGGGGTGTGTTCGGACTCGACCGCGGGTATTGCCTCATGATCGGCGGCGACGACGAGCCGGTTGCCCGTCTCGACCCCATCTTCCGATCCCTGGCCCCCGGGATCGGGGCTGCCCCTCGGACCCGAGGCCGCACTGGCGAACCAGAGACCGCCGAACTGGGCTATCTGCACTGTGGAGGAGTCGGCGCAGGCCACTTCGTGAAAATGGTGCACAACGGGATCGAGTACGCGGTCATGGCGTCCTACGCCGAAGGCTTCGGTCTGTTGGAGAAAGCCAACGTCGGAGCCAGCGACCGCGAGATCGATGCCGAGACCGCACCGCTGGGTGATCCTCGGCTCTTCCAGTACGACATCGACGTGGCTGCTGTCTCCGAGCTGTGGCGCAGGGGCAGCGTGATCGGCTCGTGGTTGCTCGACCTCACCGCCGCTGCGCTGCACGACAACCCCCAACTCGATGGCTTCGAGGGCCGTGTATCGGATTCGGGCGAGGGTCGCTGGACGGTGTTGGCGGCCGTCGAGTCCGGCGCTCCGGTACCGACCATTGCTGACGCCCTGTTCAGCCGGTTCGCGTCACGAGGCAATGCCACCTTCGGCAACAAGGTGTTGTCCGCCATGCGATCAGAGTTCGGCGGTCACGACGAGAAGGCCGAAAGCGGCGAAGGAACCGGCGGGGGTGGATCGACGGAGTGAGCGTGTCGGACGACGACCATGCGGTCACCGGGCCCGCTGACGCGCTGGTGCTCTTCGGCATCACCGGTGATCTGGCTCGCAAGAAGCTGTTCAGTTCGCTGTATCGCTTGGAGGCAGCGCGAGCGTTGCACGTGCCCGTGATCGGCGTGGCCTCATCGAACTGGACCGTGGAGGAGCTCCGGGGCAACGCCCGGGAAGCGCTCGAAGCTGCCGGCGTCCAGATCGACCCCACCGTGTGGCATCGCTTCGCGAGCCGACTCGACTACGTCTCGGGCAACTACACCGACCCCGCCACCTTCGACGCGGTGGCCGAGCGGGTCGGGAACGCCAACTGCCCGGTCTGCTACCTGGCCATTCCCCCATTTCTCTTCACCACGGTCACCAATGGTCTGGGCGCGACCGGTCTCGACCGTGGACGGGTCGTTCTCGAGAAACCCTTCGGCCGAGACCTGGCCTCCTCCCGTGCCCTCGACGAGGCGGTGCGGGCCCACTACCCCGAAGAGCGCATCTACCGGATCGACCATTTCCTCGGCAAGGAACCCGTCCTCAACCTGCTCGTGTTCCGGTTCGCCAATTCGATCCTGGAACCGTTGTGGAACCGTCACTACGTGAAGAGCGTCACGATCACGATGGCCGAGGACTTCGGGGTCGAAGGCCGGGGGAAGTTCTACGACGAGGTCGGCGCACTGCGTGACGTGGTGCAAAATCATCTCTTGCAGATCGTGGCGTTGCTGGCGATGGAGCCGCCGGTGTCCGATGATGCCGACGCCATGTCCGACGAGGTCGTGAAGGTACTCAAGTCGATGCGACCCTTCGAGCCGGCCCGGTCATGGCGGGGCCAGTACGAGGGCTACCTCGACGAGGACGGAGTCGCCGACGACTCGACGACCGAGACCTATCTCTCGATCACGGGTGAGATCGATTCGTGGCGCTGGGCCGGCGTCCCGTGGACGATACGAGCCGGCAAGGCGCTGGACCGGACGGTCACCGAGGCGGTGGTCGAGTTCCTGTGTCCACCCCGGCTCATGTTCGCTGCCACCGATCGCGTCCCGGAGCCGAACCGGCTCCGGTTCGAGATGAAACCGAACGATCTGATCGAACTCGAGATGCAAGCCAAGCGCCCGGGCGATGCGCTGGCCAGCGAAACGGTGGCGCTCCGTCTCGATCATCGCGGCATCGAGGATGGCCCTGACGCCTACCATCGCTTGCTCGGCGATGCGCTCGTCGGTGATCGCAAGCTGTTCGCCCGGGGTGATCAGGTCGATGCCGCCTGGAAGATCGTGCAGCCACTGTTGGACGATCCGGCGCCAGTGCATTCCTATCCTTACGGTGCCCCCGACCCCGAGGCTTCGTGAGGTCTCCGTCATGACAGGAACGGCCGACTACGAACCCATCCCGCACGGTCCGACCGCCAGGCCGAGTATCGCCGTCGATCTGGGAGGAACCCATGTCCGGGCTGCCCTCGTGGCCGACGACGGTTCGCTGTCCCGCCGCATCCGACGGCAGACCCCGCGCCGCGATCGCGACCCCGGATTTCTCATCGACCTGATGGCCGAAGCAGCCGGTGAACTCGGTGCCGGCGAACTGTCGGGGGCCGTCATCGGGGTCCCTGGGGTGATCGACCATCGGGCCGAACGGCTGCTCCATGCGCCCAATCTCCCGTCGACCTGGCTGCCACAGCTCACCGAGGATTGGTTGGCACAGCGCATCGGTACCCCGGTCAGCCTGGCCAACGATGCCGATCTGGCTGCTGTCGGCGAGACCTATTTCGGGGCGGGACGCGACGCCTCCGATGTCGTCTACGTCACCATAAGCACCGGTGTGGGCGCCGGCATCGTGCTGAATCGACGTCTGGTCCGAGGCCGCTTCTCGGGGGGCGAGATCGGCCACACCATCATCGATCGAGCTCTGGCCGCAACTGGCGGTGACGGAACCGTCGAAGGGCTCGGATCGGGTACGGCGCTGTCCAGAGCCTGCACCGAACGCGGCATCGAAGCCACCGGAGCCGAACTGGCCGATCTGGTCCGATCGGGCCATCCGGCGGCGACCGAGGTCTGGAACAACGCCGTCGAGGCGGTCGGTCTGGGTATTGTGAACCTGGGGTGGCTGGTGTCACCGGAACTCATCGTGGTTGGAGGTGGCGTGGGAATGAACGAGGATCTTGTCGTGCCTGTCCTCGAACGTGTCTTCGCCGACCACGGCCCTGCAACGGCCCGGACGGCGATTCGTAGCGCCGCGCTCGGCGATGACGCAGGCCTCGTCGGAGCCGCCGCGTGGTGGGAAGCCGTGGGGCGTCGTGACTGAGTTCGTTGCTCCTCACCTCGAAGTCACACCGGCGGCCGATTGGGTGCCACGGGCGGCTGACGTGTTCGAGTTCGCCATTCGCTCCTCGATCGAGGAGCGAGGTCGATGCATCATGGCCATCAGCGGTGGCAATACGCCGGCCGCCGTCTTCCAGGAGTTGTCGTTGCGACCGCTGTCGTGGTCGAACGTGGTGCTGGTGCAGGTCGATGAGCGCATGGTCTCGATCGGATCCGGACAACGGAACCTCACCCAACAACTCGAGGCCTTCCAGGAACTCGACGTCCGGTGGCTGCCGCTGCCGATCGCTGAGCCGATCCACGACGGCATCCAGAGCTTCCTCGACGAACTGCACCATGTGGCCGGCGAGCGTCCGATTCTCGATGTCGTGCATCTGGGTCTCGGCGACGATGGTCACACTGCATCCTTGATTCCCGGGGATCCAGTGCTCGACGTGATGGACGTCGATGTGGCCACCACCGGCGTCTACCGGGGCAATCGGAGGGTCACCCTGACCCGTCCCATCCTCGACCGGGCTCGGTTGGTGGTCTGGCTCCTGCATGGTCCGTCGAAGCGGCCGGCCCTGGCCAAGCTCCTGCGAGGCGACCAGTCGATTCCCGCCGGGCTGATTCGCCCCCAGCGAGCCATCGTCATCGCCGATGAACAGGCTGTCCCGACCGAGGGCGCCGAGCCGAACTGACGAGGGCGTCGAGGGACGCCCAAGCGCTCGAAGTCCCTCGGGACGAGTTCGGCCCTAGCCTTTGCGTGTGGCCGATGTTTCCCCCAACCACCAGGACACTGGTGACAAGCGGTATCTGGTGCGCACCTACGGGTGTCAGATGAACGAGCACGATTCGGAACGGATCTCGGGTTTGCTCGAAGCGGACGGCTACCGGGCCACCGAGTCGGTCGACGATGCGGACGTCATCGTGCTGAACACCTGCTGCATCCGGGAGAACGCCGACAACAAACTGTACGGAGCGCTCGGCAATCTGAAGGTGCTCAAGGAACGAAACCCCGACCTGCAGATCATGGTCGGGGGATGTCTGGCCCAGAAGGACCGCGACGCCATCCAGCAGCGAGCCGGTCACGTCGATGTGGTCTTCGGCACCCACAACGTCCACCGTGCCACCTCGCTGTTGGCGCGGGCTCGGATCGACGGTCCGATCACCGAGATCTGGGAAGAGGCCGTGCTGGAGGAGGCGAGGGCGTTCCCGTCCGCACTGCCGGTGCGGCGAGAGACCGACTACGCGGCCTGGGTCACCATCCAGATCGGATGCGACAACTCGTGTGCCTTCTGCATCGTGCCCTCGGTGCGCGGAACCGAGATCAGTCGCCAGGTCGTCGACATCCAGACCGAAGTCGAGCGGCTGGCGGCCGAGGGGGTCACCGAGGTCACGCTGCTGGGCCAGAACGTCAACTCCTATGGCCGTGACCTGGCGCTGGCGGCCCGCCAGTCGGGCGAAGACGTTCGTCTCCGCCCCATGTTCGCCGAACTGCTTCGCTCGGTCGGAGCCGTCGAGGGAATCCGACGGGTCCGCTACACCAGCCCCCATCCCAAGGACATGACTCCGGACGTCTTCGACGCCATGGCGTCGACGCCGTCGGTGGTACCCCATCTCCACTTTCCGCTGCAGTCGGGCTCGGACCGTGTGCTGGCGGCCATGCACCGCGGCTACACGGCCGATCGCTACCTCCAGAAGCTGGCCCGGGCTCGGGACACCATCACCGATCTGGCCGTCACGACCGACATCATCGTCGGGTTCCCGGGTGAAACCGATGACGACTTCGCGGCCACGCTCGAGGTGGCGGCGGCAGCCGAGTTCGACGCGGCCTTCACCTTCGTCTTCTCACCCCGAGAGGGCACCGAAGCCGCGACCATGGTCGAACAGTTCTGCGACCCGGAACAGGTGAAGGACCGTTACGCCCGGTTGCGAACTGTCATCGAACGATCCTCGCTGGCCAAGAACCAGGCCCGGGTCGGTGCCATCGAGGAAGTGGTGGTCGAAGGGCCGTCGAAGAAGAACCCCGAGGTCCTCACCGGTCGCACGGCCCAGAACAAGCTGGTGCACTTCGCGTCGGATCCACTGAAGGCGGGGACCTATGTCACCACCCGCTTGGTCGAGGCCCACACGCAGTACTTGATGGGGGAGCTGGTGGAGGTCACCCATCAGCCTCGACATCGCACTCGGCTGGCTGTGACCGCGGTCTAGTCGACATCATGGCTCGCATCGATCTCGAGGTGGCGGTGTCGTCCGACGAAACAACGGTCGCCCGTCGATTCGACGAAGCTGCCCACGATCCGGATGTCGTGGTGGGTTGGTTCACCTCCGACCCCACCGTGCGGGCCGAGGTGCGCCCCAACGGTGCCAGCCGCTGGGACGTCTCGATCGAGGGCCCGGGTTTTCGGGCTGGTGGCCCGGTCCGGCTCCACGTCGTTGTCGACGGCGTGGGCCAGACGCTGATCGTTGCCGATGTGCAGGTGAAACCCCGGGGTCTACTCGGGCTGGCCGGGCCGCTGCTGGGGCTGGCGACACCAAGGATCGAGAACGAAGCCCGCAATGCACTCTGGAAGGAGTTCGGTCGACCATGAGCAACCCCCCACCCAAGGACACCTACACCCACGGCCATCACGCCAGCGTTCTGCGATCCCACAGCTGGCGTACCGCGCAGAATTCAGCCGGATATCTCCTGCCGATGCTGGGGACCTCGGACCGCCTGCTCGACGTGGGCTGCGGGGTCGGTACCATAACCCTCGATCTCGCCGAGCTGCTGAAAGAGGGCTCGGTGACGGGTATCGAGCCGGTCGAAGGTGTGCTGGCCGACGTGGCGACGGCGGCCCAACAGCGGAGTCTCACCAACGTGACCCTCGAGCTCGGCGATGTCTACGATCTGGCCTACGACGACGACACCTTCGACGTGACCCACGCCCATCAGGTCCTCCAGCATCTGTCCGATCCGGTGGCCGCCCTGCGCCAGATGCGCCGGGTGACCAAACCGGGCGGCTTGGTGGCGGTGCGCGACGCCGACTACGCCGGCATGTTCTGGGCTCCCGCCGATCCGCGTCTCGATCGCTGGGTCGACACCTATCGAAAGGTTGCCCATCGCAACGACGCCGATCCCGATGCCGGTCGGCATCTGCTCGGGTGGGCACAGGAAGCCGGCTTCACCGACATCACGACGTCGGCCTCGGTCTGGGTCTTTGCCACCCCCGAGGACCGGGCCTGGTGGGGCGGAACGTGGGCCGAACGTTCGGTGTCCTCGGCCTTCGCCACCCAGGCGGTCGAGTACGGCCTGGCCGATGCCGCCGACCTGGCTGATATCTCGGCCGCGTGGAACGACTGGACGGCCGAGCCGGCCGGGTTCTTTGCAGTGGTCCACGCCGAGATCCTGGCCCGAGCCTGAAGTCACAGCAGAGGTCGTACGAAGGCCTGGTAGCCGCCCCCACGCTCATCGTCGGCGGCCACGAACCCGACGGCCCGGGCAAAGGCCCGATGCTCGGGCTCCCTGCCGGTCAGGGCAACCTTCTGGGCCACACCACCGTAGGTGTCGAGGCACCGAGTGACCAGGGCGGTTCCGACACCGGCCCGATGATGCGCCGGATGGACCAGCACTTCCTGGAGATAGAGCACCGACACCTCGTCGGTGAGGCCCCGAGCCAAACCGATGAGCCGCCCGTCGTCGTCTCGTGCCGTCACGACGTAGGTCGAGCGATCGACGGCCCGGGCCAGGGCGTCGGGGTCGGCGGCATAGAGCAACCACCCAACGCTCTCGTACAACTCGACCAGTTCCTTGATCGGAACCACTTCGTCGTCGGCGATCTCCATCCAGTCGAGGCTAGAGGTCGTTGGGCTCAGGATTGCCAGTGACCGTCCGACCGGAGCAGTTCCAGGAGCTCATCGACGAGCACGTTGGCGATGGCGCCCCGTCGGCGGGCGATCACCAAGGTGCGTTCCAACAACGGCTCGGGTCTGACCCGTTGGAGTGGCTGCTCGCCGGTCTCGGCCTGGACGACCGGCAACACCGTCCAGCCCAGTCCGAGTCGGACCATCTCACGGAGGACGTCGGGCTGGTTCGATTCGGCGACGGTGTCGATCGGCGCACCCAGCGCCGAGAGCGCGGCGTCGATGAGCTGTCGAGTGTGCGACGTGGTCGGAAAGAACACCCAGGGCCCCCATCGGTCGGCCGGCGCCGTGACCGGCGAGGGTTGGTCGGCACCAGCGGGTGCCGTCGGTGCGTAGATGGCCAGTGGTTCGGTCATCAGCACCGTGAAGTCGAGGCTCGGGGGTTGTTCGGATGGTCGGACCGCTATGGCCACATCCAGTTCGTCGGCCGTCAACTGACGGAGCAATTCGCCCGAAGGGGCGACATGCAGATCGAACGAGACCTCGGGGCGAGCCAGCCGGAACTGCAGCAGTTCGTCGGAGAAGTGGTGTACGGCTGCGGCGTCGATCATGCCCAATCGAAGAGAGCCGATGCTTCCGCCACGGGTACTGGCGATCCAGCGACCGAGGTCTCCGGTCTGGGCCATGACGGATCGGGCATAGTCCACGACCGGAGCCACCGAGGTGGCGATCACCCGGCGCCGCCCGACTCGTTCGAACAACGGGATGCCGAGTCGGCGCTCGAGTTCGGTGAGGCCCTGACTCAAGGCGGATGGCGTGACGCCCAACGAGACGGCGGCATCGGCCCAGGTGGGCGCGTCGGCCACGGCAACGAGATAGTCGAGTTGCTGTGTCGTGAGCTGCAGCTTGACGGGATGACGCGGTGTGAGCTGAAGCTTTGGGGGTTGTGGTCTTGTGGGTTGTGGGGTCTGCGACTTCATTGTGAAGTAATGCTAAACGAAGCCAACAAATACTGCAGGCAGTCTTATCTTTGCGGACATGCCAGAACCTCGTATCATCGCTCCCGCCACCGGCAAGCTCGGTGTGCTCACTCCTGGTCTCGGCGCTGTGGCGTCCACCTTCATCGCCGGTGTCCTCAAGGCCCGGGCCGAAGGAAAGGCCCCGCTCGGCTCGGTCAGCCAGATGGCTCACATCCGCCTCGGCGAGCGCCACGAGGGCCGAAACCCGTTGATCCGCGACTTTGCGCCGCTGGCCCAGTTGGATGATCTGGTCTTCGGTGGATGGGATCCCATTTCGGCCAACGCCCTCGAGGCGGCGACGACGTGCGGCGTGCTCGACGAGCGAGATCTGGCATCGATCTCCAGTGAGATGGAGGGCATCGTCGCCATGGACGCGGTGTTCGACCAGAAGTGGGTGTCGCGGTTGGACGGGCAACGGGTCAAGCAGCTCTCGTCCAAATGGGATCAGGCCCTGGCACTCATGGAGGACATCGAACGGTTCCGGGTCGAGAACGAGTGCGACCGGCTGGTGATGGTGTGGTGCGGTTCGACCGAGGCCTACCAGCAGGCGAGTGCCGTGCACGAGACGGTGGCCGCGTTCGAGCAGGGTCTGAAGGACAACGACGACAACATCTCGCCCAGCCAGATCTACGTCTATGCCGCACTGCAGTCCGGTGTTCCCTTCGCCAACGGGGCCCCGAACCTGTCGACCGATCTGCCGTGCATGATCGAGTTGTCCAAGACGCTCGGTGTTCCGATTGCGGGCAAGGACTTCAAGACGGGCCAGACGTTGATGAAGACGATGATCGCCCCTGGTCTGAAGGCTCGGATGCTGGGGCTGCGGGGTTGGTACTCCACCAACATCCTGGGTAACCGTGACGGCGAGGTGCTGGATGCACCCGAGAACTTCAAGACCAAGGAAGAGTCGAAGTTGGGCGTGTTGCACACGATCCTCCAGCCCGACGTCTACCCCGATCTGTACGGCAACGTGGATCACGTCGTGCGGATCAACTACTACCCGCCGCGGGGTGACAACAAGGAGGGCTGGGACGCCATCGACATCTTCGGATGGATGGGCTACCCGATGCAGATCAAGATCGACTTCCTCTGTCGTGACTCGATCCTGGCTGCACCGATCGTGCTCGATCTGGCGCTGTTCATGGACCTGGCCCATCGGGCCGGTGAGTCGGGTGTGCAGGAGTGGCTCAGCTTCTACCTGAAGGCGCCCCAGGCCAGCGGTGACGCCGATCCGGAACAAGATCTGTTCATCCAGCAGACGAAGATGAAGAACACCCTGCGCCAATGGATGGGCGAAGACCCCGTGACCCACAGCGAAGCTGGCTAGGTCAGCGAAGCTGGCTAGGTCAGCGAAGCTG
>CALACD010000613.1 GCA_937890445.1 uncultured Acidimicrobiia bacterium
TTGAGCAGCCGCACCCGAACGGGGTCCCCCAGTGCTTTGAAGACCGCCGCCAATTCCTCGGCATCGCTATCGCTCAACAATGGCCCCGTCAGCGTTGGACAACATCTCATGCAACGACGTTACCAAGGATTTCATATTGACAAATGTCAATATGTTATGTTCAATCGAGCGATCACCCCTCGAGACTGACCCCCTCGAGCCCGACCCTGGAGCGCTTCTCTTGAGAGTCCAACTTGCACTGAACGTCGACGACCTCACGGCATCGATCGACTTCTACACCAAGATGTTCGACACCCCTCCGGCCAAGATCAAGCCGGGCTACGCCAACTTCGCCATCGACCAACCGCCGCTGAAATTGGTGCTGTTCGAGAACCCGGGCCAAGGTGGCTCTCTGAATCATCTCGGCGTCGAAGTGGAGAGCGCCGAGCAGGTCGAGGCCGCCGAGGCCCGATTGGCCGGAGCCGGCCTCGAGACCTCCGGCGTCGACGACACGATCTGCTGTTATGCAGCCAAGACCGAGACCTGGATCGAGGGCCCACAGACCAAGTGGGAGTGGTACGTCAAGACCGGAGACGCCGAGATTCTCGAGAACACCCCGGTCAGCGCGTCGGGCCCCCTGCCCTCCGAGCGCGGGCCCGACGTGTGCTGCGGCTGAGATCCGCACTCCTGGCCGAGTTCGTCGGAACCGCCTTTCTGTTGGCGGCCGTGGTGGGCTCGGGCATCATGGCCGAGCGGCTTTCCGAAGACGTCGGCCTCCAGTTGTTCCAGAACGCCTTCGCCACCGCCGGCATGCTGGTCGCGCTGATCCTCGCCTTCGGCGGGGCTTCCGGTGCCCATTTCAATCCCGTGGTCACGTTCGCCGCCCGATGGTTCGGCGACCTCGACACCCCCACCGCGGTCGGCTACGTGATGGCCCAGCTCGGTGGGGGCATCGTGGGAGTGATGGCCGCGAACGTGATGTTCGACCTCGACGCCGTCAATTGGTCGACCAGAGACCGTTCTTCACCGAATCTCGTGATCGCAGAGGTGGTCGCCACCATCGGACTCCTGGTCATCATCTTCGGAACCGTGCGGTCCGGGCGAGGTGACACCGCACCGTACGCAGTCGGCGGCTACATCGCCAGCGCCTACTACTTCACCTCGTCCACCAGCTTCGCCAATCCCGCCGTCACCGTCGCTCGCACCTTGAGCGACACCTTCGCCGGAATCGGACCGGCATCGGCGCCCGCCTTCCTCGCGGCCCAGATCGCCGGCGCCGCTGCTGCCATCATCGTGATCACTTCCATCTACCCCCGACCCAAGACTCCCTGAGCCAAGACCCGACAACACAGCAACTCGACAACACAGCAACTCGACAACACAGCAACTCGACAACTCTCGACCGGACAGCTCAAGAGGACAGTGACACTTGCCGACGATGGCAAGATGCGCATTCACCCCTCGGACGTCGTCCGGGGACGAGCACTGACGGCTTTCGGTCTGCTCGCCCTCGGCTACGCGGCCCAGCAGCGGAATCGAAACCGCCGGCTGACGAGCGAGGCGGAGACCACGGCCAACGCCCGGTTCCAGGCCATCATCGAAGAAGCGCAGGATTTCTTCTTCGTCATTGCCGAGAACGGCGAGATCACCTACCGATCGCCATCGGTCGTCCTTGCCGGTGGCGAACGACCACCCGAGCACCTCGATGATCTCCTCGATCTCCTGGGCGGGACAGATCGCGAGATCGCCCGCACGGTCTTCTACGACACGTCGAAGGCGAACGGCACACTGAAGGTCCCGCTGGAAACGGCGCTCGGTTCGCACTGGATCGAGCTGCATCTCAACGACCAGCGTGACAACCCGGCAGTTCGAGGGATCATCATCACCGGGCGCGACGTGACCGAAGCCGAGAATCTGTCCCGACAGCTGCGCGAACAAGCGGAACTCGACGAGCTCACCCGCTTGCCCAATCGTTGGGCGTTGGCCAAGGCAACGAACGAAGCCATCGCCCGTTCGACGCGCTCGGGCACATCGGCTGCGCTCCTCGTCATCGACCTCGACGGATTCAAGGGGGTGAACGACACCCTGGGGCACCCGACGGGAGATCGCTTGCTGCGCGCCGTCGCCCAGCGCCTGGAGGACGAGACTCGGCGGACCGAGACCCTGGCCCGGCTCGGGGGTGACGAGTTCGCCATCGTGGTGTCGAACGTGGTGTCGCCCGACGACATCGGCGCCCTGGCCCGACGTCTTCTCGACACGATGATTCGTCCCTTCGAGATCGACGGCCAGCAACTGATGATCGGCGCCAGCATCGGCTACGTGGTCACCGAACCGTTGACCGAGTCGGCCACCGAGGACCCCGGCGCGGGCACCAGCAGCGACGAGCTCCTGCAACACGCGGACATCGCGTTGTACGAAGCGAAACGGCAACGGGGGCGAAGTGTTCGTTTCACGCCCGACATGCGAGATCTGGCCGAAATGGAATCGAGATTGATCCAGGAGCTCGAGCTCGGCTTCGAGCGAGGCGAGTTCTTCCTCGAGTATCAGCCGGTTGTTTCCACCAACAACGTCTCGACCGTCGCATTCGAGGCCCTGATGCGCTGGGATTCGCCGGCGCTCGGATCGGTGCCGCCGACCACCTTCATTCCCATCGCGGAACGAACCGGAGCCATCGGGCGCATGGGCCGGTGGGCGCTGCAAGAGGCGTGTGAACGTCTGGCCGCCTGGATACATCGGTACCCGACCCGCAATCTGTCGATGTCGGTCAACGTTTCGCTGCTGCAGCTGGTGGACCAGGATTTCCCGAACATCGTGGCCGACGTCCTTGCCTCGACCGGGGTTGAGCCGGATCGACTCCAGCTCGAGATCACCGAGAGCGTCCTGGCCCATGATCCGGACCGGATCGTCGCTGCACTCCAAGAGATTCGTAGGACCGGCGTCCGGGTCGCGCTCGATGACTTCGGCACCGGCTACTCGTCGATGGCGCAGCCCCAGACGCTTCCCGTGGACTGCGTGAAGATCGACAAGGCATTCATCGATCGCATCGAGAGCAGTGCCCGAGGGGCATCGGCGGTGCGAGCCATCGTCGATCTGGCCCGCGCCCTCGATGTCAGTGTCGTGGCCGAGGGTGTCGAGGACGAGGGACAGCTCCTGGCGCTCCTCGATCAACAGGTCGAGCTGGCCCAGGGATACCTGTTCGCCCAACCTCTCGGCTCGGCCCGCGTCGAGGCCTTTCTCGATCGAGATCTGGCCTATCTCATCTGACGACATCGCATCTGACCGGCGGGGTCGAGCTGACGTAGCGTTCCTGTCATGAAGATTGGGATGAGCGTCAGCCAGGTGAGCCACATCGATCTCGTCGTCGCTGCCGAACAGCAGGGGTTCGACTTCTGTTGGGTGTGGGACAGCCCACTTCTTCGCTCGAACCTGTGGTCGGTGCTGACCCTGGCCGCCGACCGGACATCAACCATTGCGATCGGTCCCGGAGTCTGCGTCCCGGCACTTCGCCTGGCACCCGAGACCGCCAACGGGATCGCCACCATCAACCGTCTGGCCCCGGGCCGAACCTTCCTCGGTCTGGGGACCGGCAACACGGCACTTCGAACCATGGGCCAACGGCCCATGCGGCTGCGCGATTTCGAGACCCACGTGCGGGTGGTGAAGGCGTTGCTGGCCGGCGAGAGCGTTGCGTTCTCCGCCAACGGCATCACCCACGACATCTCCTTCCAGAGCCGCGAACTGGACTCGGTCGATCTCGACCACCCCATACCCCTCCACCTGGCCGGTTTCGGCCCCAAGGCCCAAGCCCTCGCGGGCGAACTCGGCGATGGTCTCATCACCGCACTTCCCCGGGGTGGCGACTTGAGCGAGATCGGCGCCAACCTCGAACAGGGCGCGGCCCGATCGGGCAACGACCTGAACGGGTTCGACACGCTGGCCCTCGTCACCCTCCTGGTCCTGCGGGAGGGAGAGACTCTGGCGTCGGACCGAGTCGTGGACGAACTCGGTTCGTCGCTCTTGGTCAATCTTCACTACGTCTATGACCGATACCTGGAAACAGGCGCCGAGCCGCCTGCTTTTGCCGCCCAGATCTGGGAGGAGTACCTGGACTTTCGGACCCGACGCGATGCCGATCGTGATCCGAGTCGAGCCCACGCCAATCACTACGGCACGCTGGACCCGGCCGAAGCCAGGTTCGTCACGCCCGACCTGATCCGAGCCTTCGCCATTGCAGGCCAGCCGGTCGAGGTCGCCGATCAGCTCCGAGCCCTGGAGCGTCGCGGCCTGACCGGGATTTGTTTCGTACCACCGGCCGGACGCGAGGCCGAGCTCTATCGGGAGTTCGCCGAGACGGTCATCCCGCTGCTCGGGCGCTGACCTCGGCCGCCACTGCGGCGGCGTCGGTGTGACCCAGATAGCGCCGGGGAATGTCGAAGCCGAAGATCCGGGCGCTGTTCAAGCCAAGGATCTTGGCCCGTTCACCATCGGTCAGTCCGTCCATCGTCCGCTCGATGGCCTGAGCCGAATAGGGCCAGGATCCCTCGTGATGCGGAAAGTCGTTGGCCCACAGGAAGTTGTCGACCAGGTTGTGTTCCCGGGCCAGATCCAGGCCGGCCTTGTCCTCCTGGAACGACGAGAACCCCTGACGGCGGAAGTAGTCGCTGGGCATCATCTCGAGCTTGGGACGAACCCACATGTGGTGCTTCAGGTACGCCTCGTCCATGGCTTCGAGGAACCAGGGCACCCAGCCGATGCCGGCCTCGATGGTGCCGAACTTGAGATCGGGATGCCGTTCGGCCACCCCCGAGGCGCAGATGTTGGCCAGCGGCTCCATGGCCGGCGACAGTGAGTGGACGGTGTAGTTGATGACCGCGCCACCCTGGCTGCGCGACGTGCGGGGATCTCGCCCGGTCGAAATGTGGAACGTGACGGGCAGACCGACCTCGTCTATGCAGTCCCAGAGCGGATCGAAGTCCTTCAGGTTGTAGTTGGGGTCATCGACATCGGGTGGGCCGAAGGTCGGCTTGACCGGAAGGGCCAGACCCTTGAAACCGAGGGCGGCACAACGCTGGATCTCGGCCAGCGCATTGTCGAGCGATGCCGGTGCAATGGCCGCCATGGGAGCCAGCACGTGGTTGTGCTCACAGAACTCGTCCCAGACCCAGTCGTTGTAGGCCTTGCACATGATGTGGCTGAACTCGACATCCGGGGTGGCCCAGATGGTGAGGCCCTTGTTCGGGAAGAGGATCTCGGCATCACATCCGTCGAGAGCCAGGTCATGGACGCGAGCCTCGGGTGTCTTTCCCGACTGATGTCGGAGCTTCTCGTGACCACCGAGGGGCTCGACCCAATTGAGCTTGGCCGGCCGGAATCCCTCGGTCTTCTGGAACTGCTCGGTCGTGTCCTTGGTTCCGGTCTTGGCGATGACAAGACCGGGGAGCCGATCGTGATACTTCGCGTCGATCCGTTCGTGCAGGAACGTGTTGGGTTCCTGCACATGACCATCGGCGGAACACATGAAGTACTTGTCGACGGCATCAGGCCGGGCCGATCGCAGCCAACCGTCGTTGCCAGGGGTCTCGAGCCGCCACTCGTTGTGGACGTCGGGTGCGGGTATCACGTCGGTCATGGGTGCCTCCTCGGCGTGTTCGGACAGGTCGTCATTCAGACCCGTTGGATGATCGTGGCGGTGCCCATCCCGCCACCGGTGCACATGGCGACGAGGCCCGTCTCGAGGTCCTGGCGTTCGAGCTCGTCCATGAGGGTACCGATCAGCATCGCTCCGGTGGCCCCGATGGGATGACCCAAGGCGATGGCCCCGCCGTTGACATTGACCTTGGCCGGGTCGGCACCGGTGTCGGAGAAGAAGCGCAGCACCACCGAGGCGAAGGCTTCGTTGACTTCGAACAGATCGATGTCGCCGACGCTCATTCCCGCCTTTTGCAGGCACTTGAGTGCAGCCGGTCCCGGCGCGGTGAGCATGATGAGTGGCTCGTCGGCGGCAACCGCCGACATGACGATCTTCGCCCGCGGGGTCAAGCCATGAGCCTTGGCGTAGTCGGGCGAGGCCAACAGCACGGCGCCCGCACCGTCGACGACGCCCGAACTGTTGCCCGCGTGGTGGACGTGGTTGAGGGCGACTCCCGGGTACTTCTGTGCGAGCAGTTCCGTCATCGTCAGATCGGACTGTTCCATCTTGAGGTCGACCATCTTGGCGAAGCTCGGTGAGAGGGCGGCCAGGCCCTCGGCCGTGGTCGAAGGCCGCGGGTACTCCTCGCGATCGAGCGCCACGGACCCGTCGTCGTTGGTGATGGCGATGAGGCTGCGATCGAATCGGCCCTCACGAATGGCGATATCGGCACGGCGCTGACTCTCGAGGCCCAGGGCGTCGCACTCTTCACGGCTACGCCCGTCGATCGTTGCGATCAGGTCGGCCGACAGGCCTTGGGGAACCTGAGGGTGTGTCGCCAGGAGATGCTCGTTGTTGGCATGGAAACCATCGGTGCCGTTGCGGGCGGGCCGGCTCATCGATTCGACACCGGCGCCGATCACCAGATCTTGGTGCCCGGACGCAACGCCCATGGCACCGAAGGTGACCGCCTGCTGACCCGAGCCACAGAAGCGGTTGAGCGTCACGCCAGGGACGGAGATCGGCCAGCCCGCGTCGAGGACCGCCATACGCCCGATGTCGTGAGCGTGATCACCAGCATGGGAGCCGTTGCCGCACACGACGTCCTCGACATCGACCGGATCGAAGCCGACCCGCTGCTGGAGGCCATTGAGCACCTGACCGAGGATCTTCTGCGGATGGAGGTGAGACAGCGCACCCTTGTCGGCTTTGCCGACTCCCCGGGGTGATCGAACTGCGTCGATGATCCATGCTTCGTTCGGTGCCATGTCGCTCGTACCTCGCTCGTTTGGTCTCGATGGAGAGACTACGACGATCCCCTGGGGATATCGATTCGGCATCCACCTCGACGGTTCAGCCGAGAGGCTCGCCGTACATGAAGCCGAGCTCGTCGGCCAGGAGTTCCAGTCGCTCTCCGTCGGGGCCACGAAAATACAGCGACCGTTTGTACTCGAAGTCGAGGGGAACCTCGTGGTCGATCAGCCTCTGCCTCAGGTGGGCCCACTGTTCCGACGACACCGAGATGGCCAGATGGTGCATGCTGCCCAACACTTCGGCATAGGGCCCGAGGTCGAGTCCGGGAAAGTCGAAGAAGGCCAACGCATTTCCGTGCCCGATGTCGAAGAAGAAGTGGGTCGATCCCTGGTAGTCCCGGTTCTCGAACACCTCGGTCAGCGGGAACTCGAGGATGCCCTGATAGAAGCCGATGGTCCGCTCCACGTCGCTCGACAGCAGCGCCAGATGGTGGACACCCTGGGCCGAGGAAACCGGCCGCTCGCGCTTCGGTCGCAGGTGGTCTCGTCGGATTCGCTCCCATTCCTCGGTTCGGTCGATCTGCTCTCCGTGTTTCATCGTTCTCCCCGGGTCCTGGCCATCGCCTTCGTACGCTCGGCCATGCGAAAGCTCATGTGGCGGGAACCAACCGGATTTCGAGCTCGATGTCGATCTTGTCCCCGATCAGCCCGACCCTAGCGGAGTCAGATCGTATTGATTTGAACTACCTAGGTGACTTCCTTCACTCGACACGGGGCCGCCGAGCAGGCTCAGTCGTGAGCGTGGGGTCTGCCCTGCCGGTGGGCCAGATCGTGGGCCAGATCGTGTTGGTGTCGGCGATAGTGGGCTGCGAGCGCGTCACCCCCGAAGTCGTTGGCGAGGTCCCGCCACACCGTGTGCACGTGATTCACGTCGCGTTGGGTGTTGTCGTACTCCACCAGCAGGTCGGCGCCCTGGATCCGGTAGTAGTGCGGCTCGCCCGGTTGAAGACCGCCGGCCCAGAGAAAGGAGAGGCCTGCCAGCCGGTCGCCGGCAAACTTTGCCTTCTCCAGATCCGCCAGACCATCGGGAAGTCGATCGAGGTAGGTGTCGAGAAGCGCTCGTAACACCTCGTGCTGATCGTTCGAGAACGCGGATGCCGACAGTCCCTTGGGTCGATCCGTGAAGGCCACCGCATCGATGTGGACCGGGGTGAGGCCCGCTTTGCCTTCCGCTGCTTCGTGCGCCGTCGCCATCAATTGATCGTAAGGATCCGGGAGCCGGCCGCGGAACAACGCCGGGAGGGGCACAACGTTGTCACCGTCGACGAGTCGACTGCGATTGGCGGTGACGATGTCGACGGGCGCCCTGGGCGAAACCACGACCAGTTGCCGCTGCTCGGACGTCATCAGGTGGACCAACTCCCGACCGAGATCCTCGGCCGCCGCCAGCGGTCGCAGGAGGTGCGGGCCGAGCAGTGGTGACGACGCGGGATCGGCGCCCAGGAAGTTGGGTGTCACGGCGACGACCGCGCCGTCGACGATCGTGTAGTGCACCGACACATGATGGCCACCGAAGCGCCAACCCCAGACGGACTCCCCGGGGGTACCGAACAACGTGACCCAGTACAGCAGCGGATCTCGTCCCCGTTCGCGTCCGAAACTGGCCACCCAACCCTCGGTGTGGTCCAGGACGTTCTCGAGGCCCATGATGGTGGAGGCCGTGACGTAGCCGGCCCGGGACAGACCAGTGGCGAGCAGTCGGTGCGTACGTCGGTGCTGATCCGGCGACATGGCCGACAACGACAGACCGCCGTGTTCGGCCGGTGTGTAGAACCAGGTGCGCCGTTCCACCTCGGCCGAGGGCGATGCGGGATCGAAGGCCACGACTGCCTGCTCGCGCTGGTCGGGATCCAGCGACTCGAGCAACGCAACTGCGGCTTCGGCCATGACGTGGGCCAGGTCGCGTCGGGCCGCTTCGCCGGTCACGTCACTCACCGTCCGGGCTCGTGGAGACCGAAGATGAAGGCGGGATCGCCCGGCTCCCAGGAGTTGTCGACCTGGGATCGTCGACCGATCTGCCGTGTCCGTTCCAGGAGAGAGCGGCCGACCTGGAGCTGTCGGGGTTCCCATGCCGCCAGTGCGGCCGGTACGTCGTGTGCGGATGCGAGAGCATCGGCCAGGGCCCACCCGTCGTCGGCGGCCTTGGCCGTTCCGGCCGCAGCATGGGGCCGGGCCGAGAACGCGGCGTCACCCAGCAGACACACCCGGCCGAACGCCATCCGGTCGACCTCGATGTCGTAGACCACCTGGAGGAAGGGCTCGGCGGTTCGATCGACCACCTCGGCCAGCGAGCGCGGCAGTCGAGCGGTGGCAGTCGCCCGCATCTCGGTCACGTGGTGCTCGGCCGCAAGACCGGGTGGAACCGACAACTCACGGCGCTCGCCGTGGCGATCGGTGAGCAGATCGTCGACGTCTCCCCCAATCAAGTAGTTGCGGTACCAGACGAAGTTGATCAGCCGCTCGCCGGTCTCGACCGAACCGTCCAATCCAGGGATGGGATACACCAGGATGTGGCTGTTGGCGTACACGTAGTAGGTGATGGCGTCGGTCAACGACGCGGCCAGATCGGCAGGCAGATCGGCTTCGGGCACCATGCCACGCCACGCCACGTAGCCGGCATAGGCCTCGACTGCGTTGGGTTGGAGCGTGCGACGACTGGCCGAGCCGACGCCGTCGGCACAGACCAACAGGTCGGCCTCGATGGCCCTGTCGGCGAAGCCGACGGTCACCGTGTGATCGTGCTGCGAGAAGTCGACCATCTCATGGTCGAGCAGATAACGCCCATGACCCCAATGGGCCAGCAATCGCCGGTACACCGTGTTCCAGGAACTGAAGCGATAGGCATGTTCGGCATCGTGAGCCACCGAACCATCGCGTCTCAGGTAACGGATGTGCCCGGTGGGGATGCTCACCTCGTCGAGTGAGAGTCCTGCCCGTTCGACCAGATAGCGTGACGTCGATTCCAACAGACCGATCCCGGCGCCCCGCTGCTCGAGCTCGCGGGGTGAACGTTCGTAGACGGTGACATCATGCCCATCGTCGTGCAGCAGGCAGGCCGCGGTCAGACCACCCAGCGACCCGCCCACGACGGCGACACGAGCAGGGAACAAGACCTGATCAGCCGGGTTGGCCGAAGGTGGCGATCTTGTCGACCCGGCACTCGAACAGGGTGCGACGCTCCTCGAACGACGGGTCACGCAGGCCGTACTCGTCACCCTCCCCGATGTACTTCTGCCAGATCCGGTTGAGCTGCTCGGTCACCCACGGACCGTCGGTCGGGTCGTCCTCGGAGATTTCTCGGTCGACGGTCACCTTCAGGCTCATCCAGTGATACATGTTCTCCGGGTTCATGATCAGGATCGTCACCTGCGGGGTGGCCCGGATCCACTCGGTCTTCTTGCGCTGGTTGGCGCAGTTGATGAGCACCTTGTCGCCCTCGTAGTCGAACCACATCGGCGTCAGATTGGGGCGACCGTCTCCACCCATGACGGCCATCACGCAGGCGAGGGGCTTGTCCATGAGCTGCTTGTAGGTCTCGTCGAGATCACTGATGCTCGTGATCTCCTCCTTCGATCCGACGGCGAACTGGTTGGGCTGAAGCCCTTCGGAGACGTCGAGGAACTTGGCAACGGTGACCATGGGCCGGACTGCTTTCTCTTGCTGGCGACGCCGCGGAACTACGTACGTCGGGCGACGACTCGGCGTCACCGGGAACGGTTGTAGCAGATCCGCGTGCTGGGGGGCAGGTCACCGAATCAACCTCGCGTGACCCTGATCAGATGCGGATAGTCGGCTGGATCGATTCGGGCATCGATCAACCGTGGCCGGTTCCAATCCCCCGCCAACGCCGCAGTCAGCTCGTCGTCGTCGACGACCACCGTGGCATCCAGCCCCGAGGCACGGGCGATGGCAGCGAAATCGACCTGCTGATAGCGGACCGCCTGTCGGCCGCCGTGGTCGGCCCGCTGTTTGATCTCGATCAGGCTGAGGGCCGCATCGTTGAACACCACCACGGTGATGGGGAGATCCAGCCGAGCGATCGTCTCGAGTTCGGACAGCACCATCGACAGTCCCCCGTCGCCCGTCAGGGCCAGGACGGGTTGGCCTGGACGGGCCAGCGCGGCACCGATGGCGGCTGGCACCGCGAAACCCATGGTGGCGAGACCGTTCGAGATCAGGAGCCGAAGTGGTTCGGCAACTGGCCAGTTCGGCATGATGGCAAGGAAGTGGGCTCCGGCATCGACCGTGGTGGTGAGGTGATCGGGGACTGCAGCGGCCGCCGTCTCCACCAGTTGGAGTGGGCCGAACGCGGTGCTGCTGGTGCGCAGTGCGCCACGTTGGGCCGAACGGGATGCCGAGGCGGCGTCGGGTGGCCAGGTGGTGGTCGTCGGTCGGAGCAGATCGAGCAGGTCATCGACCGGAGCGATGACGTCGACCGCGATCGGCAGGTACGGACGTTCCTGCGGCACCGTCGACAGTCGCACGACGGCGGCCTCCAGCGACCACGACAGCGGAATCGGCTCGACCTCGTCCAGGCCGAGCGCAACGATCAGATCGGCCTGCAGCAACATGTCACGCTCGAGCGCCCCGTTCGTGAACAGACCGGCGTTGAGGTCACCCTCGGTCGGGACCGAACCGATCGCCTGGTAGGTGGTGAGCACCGGACAGCCGAACCGTTCCAATGCACTTCTCAGAGCCGGACCCCAGAGGGCGGCTTCGAACCCGACCAGTACCAACGGCCGATCGGCAGTCTCCATGGCGGCTCGGGCCTCGGCCATGGCTGCGATGTTCACCACGGTCAGGGGAGGAGCATCGAACGCCTCGGTCGGCGACGGTGCCGACGGGTCGAAGTCGAGATGCACCGCACCCGACGGCCAGGCGACGGCTCGACCAACCAAGTGGGAGAGATCCTCATCGGCACTGGCGTCGGCGACGGTGGCCGACATCGTGACCAGCGGCGCCATCATGGCCCGTTGATCGAGACGCTGATGAGGCACCCAGGGTGCCTGAGCCGCCGGGACCGTGTCGGTGATCACGACGAGCGGAAAGCGGTCGAGTGTCGCCTGGGCCGCGCCATTGGCCACCGATGCCGCGCCAGGTCCACGAGTGACCACCACCGGCGCCGGCTGACTGGTGAGGCGACCATAGGTCGAGGCCATGATGGCGGCCGCCGTCTCACCGTGGGCCAGGACGAAGCGCATCCCCTCGGCCAGAGCCGCACCGATGACATCGAGATTCGGTCCACCACCGGGCAGACCGAAGAGGGTGTCTGCTCCCGCCGTTCGAAGCGTGCGAGTCAGACGAGCAGCAAGGGTCGGAGATCGGTCGGCCACTGCGCCGACGGTAGCGGCGCTCTGGCCCGGGAAACGTCTGCTATGTCAGGATGCCGCCATGAAGATCTCCGTCGAGTTTCCGAGCATTGCCTATCGAGAAGGCAAAGGCGCCGTCATCGCCATGGCCAAGGCCATCGAAGATTTGGGTTACGACGAGATCGCCGTGTTCGACCACGTGGTGATGGGATACCCCACCGAGACGCGATCGGCCCCCATGTACCCGCCGAAGATGCCGGTACTCGAGGCCATCGTCC
>CALACD010000614.1 GCA_937890445.1 uncultured Acidimicrobiia bacterium
CCATCAACACGTAGTCGGCGATGAACACCGGGATGGCCACACCGTTGACCGGATTGACCGCGAAGGAACCGGTGAACACGCCCGTCTTCTGCTTGTTCTCCTGACGATCCAGATCACTCATCTGGGAGGTCCGATGCCGATAGGCGGCAACGGCCTCGGTCGGGGTGCCGGAACCCTGCATCCACGATTCCTTCGTGCCCTCGGGCCAGGCAGCGGCCGTGATCGAATCGACCAACGGATGCTCGGGCGCCAACACCATGTAGGTGGCGCCGAACAGCGTGTCGGGACGGGTCGTGAAGACTCGGATCGGGTCCACGTCGGCGACCGAACCGACACCGGCGTCAGCACCGGACAGGACGAAGTCGATGTGAGCACCCTCGGACCGACCGATCCAGTTGCGTTGCATCGTCTTGATGCTGTCGGTCCAGTCCAACAGGTCGAGGTCGTCGATCAGCCGTTCGGCATAGGCGGTGATGCGCATCGTCCACTGCTTCAGCGGTCGACGGAACACCGGATGATTCCCCCGATCACTCAGCCCCTCGGCCGTGACCTCCTCGTTGGCCAGCACGGTGCCCAAGGCCGGACACCAGTTCACCGGCGCCTCCGACACGTACGCCAGGCGATGGTCGTCGAGAATCGAGAGCTGTTCTGGCTCCGACAGGTCGTCCCACGGCCGACCATCGGGGGTCGCTCGATCACCGGCTGCCAACTCGGCCACCAGGTCATCGATCGGCCGAGCCTTCGACGACGCCGGGTCGAACCAGCTGTTGAAGATCTTCAGGAAGATCCACTGGGTCCACCGGTAGTAGGCCTCGTCGGTGGTCGCGATGGCTCGACGGTTGTCGTGACCCAACCCGAGACGGGCCAACTGTCGTGACATGTTGGCGATGTTGGCCTCGGTGTTCACTCGGGGATGCTGGCCGGTCTGGCGAGCATGTTCCTCGGCCGGCAGCCCGAACGCGTCATACCCCATGGTGTGCAGCACGTTGAAGCCGGTCATCCGCTTGTAGCGGGCGTACACATCGGTCGAGATGTAGCCGAGGGGGTGACCCACGTGCAGACCGCTCCCCGACGGGTACGGAAACATGTCCATGATGAACAACTTGGGTCGGCCAGCCAGGTCTGACGGCGCATCCTTGGGACCGTCGGTCAGGGTGCCGGCCGGATTGGGGGTGTGGTACGTGCCCAGCTCAGCCCACGTCGCTTGCCACTTCTGTTCTATCTGATCTGCCAGGGCCGCGTCATAGCGATGTTGGGGACGTTCCGAGAGCGCTTCGTTCACCTCGACATCCTAGGAGGCCGACTGGAGTGGACCGCTCACTCGATCGGAGCGGCATCAGGGGCCGAACGTGCCTTGAGCGAATACGTGAGCGGGAACCGTCGGGCATCGGTAGCGAAACCGTACGAGCCGTCGTGCCGACGAACCAGGAAGGCCGCCGGTGAGGGTGTGACGTCGAACTCGCGAAACGACTCGATCCGGAGTCCGGCTCCGAGGACTGCGGACAGGACCTCGCCGAGACCGTGCACGCGTTCGAACCGGGCCGTCTCGTCGAAGGTGGCGTCGGGCGCACCGTAGGATCCCTGGTCGCCTTCACTGCGAGCGAAGCCGGTGCCGATGAGATCGACAGCGATCGACATACCGTCCTCGGCGACGGCCAGCGCCAGCGGATGGACCTCATAGAGATAGAGGAAGCCACCCGGCCGAAGAAGAGAGGCCACCGTCTGGGCCCACCGATCGAGGTTCGGAAGCCAGTTGAGTGCCCCCAAGCCGGTGTACACGATGTCGAAACGACGTCCCCCGACGGCCCGGACAGCGTCGTAGACATCCGCCTCGACGGTGTCCACGGTCAACCCGGCCCAGTTGGCGAGACCCCGTACGGTCCGCAGCGCGCGGGGCGAGAAATCGAGCGCCGTCACCCGAGCACCCCTCCGAGCCC
>CALACD010000615.1 GCA_937890445.1 uncultured Acidimicrobiia bacterium
CGTCAGTTGATCACATTCGTCGCGAACATTCGATGGGTCCATCGACCTACAGTGGCTCGGTGGTCGCTGACGATGCCGTGTGTTACCGCCATCCCGACCGGACGGCCAGTGTCGGTTGCCAGCGCTGCGATCGCCCCATCTGCAGTCAATGCATGACGAGTGCGGCAGTGGGATTTCATTGCCCCGAATGCACCAGGGCGGGAGCCCAGAAGGTCTACCGGCCCGCTGATCTGATCTCTCGACCTCGGCTGACCTACGCACTGATGGGCATCAACATCGCGATCTTCGTGGCGCAGTTGGCCAGCGGGCAAGGACGAGGAGCGACGGCCGGCGAGGTCTTTCGACAGGGCGCCCTGTTCGGTCCGGCCGTCGAATCGGGGGAGTACTGGCGCCTGATCACCGGAGGGTTCCTGCACGGATCGATGTTCCACATCGCGTTCAACATGTATGCCCTCTACATCTTCGGCCCCAACCTGGAACGATCACTCGGAATGGTTCGCACCGGACTGATCTATGCCGGAGGCCTGTTCGGCGGCTCGGCTGCGGTGATGTTCTTCGACTGGCGATCGGCAACGGTCGGAGCCTCGGGTGCCGTCCTCGGCCTTGCCGGCGGTCTGGCCGCGGTGCTGTGGTCGCGTGGTGTCAACATCACCCAGACCTCCCTCGGCGGGATCTTCCTTCTGAACCTGGCCATTCCACTGGTCTTCGGAGGAATCTCGTTCTGGGGTCACTTCGGCGGGATCGCCGGAGGGTTCGTTGTGGGCTGGCTGGTGAGCTGGCTTCCCGCCAAGCTCGGTCGGACCGAAGCAATGGGGCTGGCGGTCGCCGCGCTGGCGGTCGTGGCCATCGGTGTGCTCGGCATCGTCGGAGCCACGGTGGGGGCATCGGGCTGACGCCGGACGGTTCACACCGATGGTCGATACACCGAGACGTGGGTGTCGGATTCCTCGGTGTAGGGCTCGCCGTGCCAGCCCTCGAAACGTTCGGCCAGGCGCAGTCCCGCGTCGCTGGCCACGTCGTCCAATTCTTCCGGTGTGGTCCACCGGAGCATCCATGGTCGGAGCTTGACACCGCCGCTCTCGGTGAGGTCGACATGCTGACCTTGGATCGTCTGCGCGTCGTGATCGACCACGGTGGCGGAAAGGACGAGACGGTCGGTCGTCATCTTGGAGACCCCGATCGACGATGTCGGACCGAGTTCCAGACCGCGTCCCGTCATGGCTTCGATGATCAGGACTCCCTCCGCGTGGAGTGCGGCGGCCGTCACTGCCAGTAGCTGACGTTGTTGTTGCAGCGTCGGCAGGTTGAAGAGCGTGTTGAAGGCACAGAGGGCGGCCCCGATCGGGCCGTGGACCGGCAGGTGGGCCAGGTCGCCTCGTACCAAGGGGAGATCAGGGTGTCGTCGTCGGCATTCCACCAGCATCGCCCCCGAGGCATCGATGCCGACCACGTCCAATCCCGCCTGGCGAAGTGGGCCGACGATGCGCCCACTCCCGACACCGAGTTCGAGCACGGGGCCCGGAGCGGACCGATCGGCCACGAACCTGGCCGTTGCGTCGGCATCGGTGATCGAGCCGTACCAGTGGTCGTACACGTCGGCGAAACCATCGCCGTAGGTCGCTGGACCGAATCCCTGCATCTCGGCATTGGTAGCAGGCTCCGAGCCGGGACGGCGAGATCGATCGTGGTGTCGGGTCCGGCGGTAGCCTGAGTGCATGGTGCACTACCTCGACCACGCGGCGACAACTCCCGTTCGACGCGCCGTCGTCGAGGTGATGACCCGGCTCATGTGCGATGGTGTGGGCAACCCATCGGGCGCTCATCGATTGGCTCGAGATGCCAATCGGATTCTCGATGAGGCCCGAGATCAGATGGCATCCGCCCTCGGGGCGGCTCCGGGCGAGATCGTCTTCACTGCTGGCGGCACCGAGTCCGACAACCTGGCCGTGTTCGGGACACTCGAGGCCCGAGGTGGTCGGGCCGTGTGTACCGCGGTCGAGCATCACGCCATCCTCGAGCCGGTCGAATCGTCGGGTGGTCAGGTGGTTCCGGTCCTGCCGACGGGCCAGATCGACCTCGACGCGCTGGCCGAGGCGCTGACACCCGACGTCAGCATCGTGTCGGTGATGCTGGCCAACAACGAGACCGGCATCGTGCAGCCGTTGGCTCAGGTCGCCGAACTGGTCCGGAGTCAGGCACCGAACGCCCTCCTTCACACCGACGCCGTCCAGGCCTTCAGTTGGCTCGACGTGGCATCGATCGGCCGCGTTGCCGACTTGGTCTCGGTGTCGGCCCACAAATTTGGAGGGCCACAGGGCGTCGGAGCTCTCGTCATGCGGGCCGGTGCCAACGTTGCGCCCCGCCTACGGGGTGGTGGGCAGGAACGAGGTCGCCGCAGCGGCACGCAGAATGTGGCCGGGATCGCCGGCATGGCCGTGGCGGCCACCGAGACGGTGCGCGATCGCCCGGCCGAGATCCTCCGGATCTCTGCGCTGCGTGACCGACTGGCCGATGGCATTCGGGAATCGATTCCCGGCGTGGTCGAGTCGGGAGTCCCGTCGGAATGGTCGACCGATGAGGTCGCTCGCCCCGGTCGTGGGAACCAGCCCGATCGGAGGAACAAGACGGCCAATGTCTGTCATGTCTGTTTCGAAGGGCTCGAGAGCGAGGCGCTGCTCTTCCTGCTCGAACGCAACGACGTCTTGGCATCGGCCGCGGCATCGTGTTCCAGCGGCGCCCAGGAGCCGAGTCATGTGCTCGCCGCGATGGGCTACGACCGTCAACTGGCCTTCGGGTCACTGCGTCTGTCGCTCGGGCACACCTCGACTGCGGCCGATGTCGACGCCGTCCTGAACGTTCTGCCCGAAGCCGTCGAGCGGTTGCGAACCGCTGAGCTGGGCGCTGGCATGTCGGACATCAGCGCTGCTGTTGCCGTCAGGGGTTCGGTCGGTGGCTGAGATCCTGGTTGCAATGTCGGGCGGGGTGGATTCGTCGGTGGCGGCAGCGATGTTGGTCGCCGACGGTCACGATGTCACCGGGGTGACCCTCAAGTTGTGGGGTGGCGAGAGCGACTCGGGCTGCTGTTCGGTGTCCGACGTCGAGGATGCTCGCCGGGTTGCCCAGCAGTTGGGGATCGATCACCACGTCTTCAACTTCGGTGACGATTTCGACAAGCACGTGATCGCGCCCTACGTCGAGGCCTACGACGAAGGCCGCACCCCGAACCCGTGCATCGAGTGCAACCGACACATCAAGTTCGACAAGCTGCTCCGGCGAGCCGATGCTCTGGGTTTCGACCTGATCGCAACCGGGCATCACGCTCGCATCGTCACCGACGCAGACGGATTTCTTCGGGTCAGCCGAGGGGCCGATTCGGCCAAGGACCAGTCCTACGTCCTGCACATGCTCGATCAGCGCCAGCTGCGTCGGCTGATGTTGCCGGTCGGTGACATCACCAAGGAACGAGTTCGTGAGCTGGCACACGAGTTGGGCTTGCGGACCGCCACCAAGCCCGACAGTCAGGATGTCTGCTTCATCCACTCCGATGGGGGTCGGCGCAAGTTCCTCGGTGATCGCATTCCGTTGTCTCCGGCCGTCATCGTCAACCGAGCCGGTCAGCAGCTGGGGAGCACCGACGCGGTGCAGTTGGTCACGATCGGTCAGCGCAAGGGTCTCGGTTTGGCCGGCAACGACGATCGGAACTACGTGGTCGACATCGACCGGCGCAACGGTGTGGTCACCGTCGGGCCCGAGAGTGAGACCTTCGATCCCCACACCGAACTCGTCGATGTGGCGTGGAGCGGCACCTCGGTCGATGGGCTGTTGCACATCCAATGCTCGGCTCATGGGTCTCGAGCGACGGGACGCCTCGAGGGATCGCGGGTGGTGTGGGATGAGCCCCACCGGCGGGTTGCCAGTGGCCAGTCGGTGGTCTTCTACGTCGGTGATGAGGTCGTCGGCGGCGCAACGGCGGCCTGATCATGACCGCGATCATCGATCGGAACGATCTGGATCGGGCGGTCGATGCTCTGCGAGGCGGACGACTGGTCGCGTTTCCGACCGAGACCGTCTACGGCCTGGGAGCGGACGCTTCGAATTCGTCGGCGGTTGGCCGCGTGTTCGTGGCCAAGGGCCGACCGGCTGGGCACCCGCTCATCGTTCACGTGGCCGACTCGTCCGCCCTCGATGCCTGGGCGGTCGAGGTCGATCGGCGAGCCTGGTTGCTGGCCGACACGTTCTGGCCCGGACCGCTGACCCTGGTGCTGAGGCGCAGCGATCGGGTCGCGCCCGAAGTCGTCGGTGGTCGAGACACCGTGGGTCTGCGGGTACCCGATCATCCCGTGACACTGGAGTTGCTCAGGCGATTCGGCGGGGGAGTCGCTGGACCATCGGCCAACCGGTTCGGGCACGTCAGTCCGACGACGGCACGTCATGTGGCCGACGATCTCGACGGTTCCGTCGATCTGATCATCGACGGGGGTCCGGCTCGGGTCGGGGTGGAGTCGACGATCATCGAGGTCGTGGACGACTGGGTGACTCTGCTCCGGCCCGGTGGTGTCACCGCAGCCGAGGTGGAGGACGTTCTGGGTCAGCGGGTCGTCGACGGTCGCGGCGGTGAGTCGCGTGCGTCGGGCATGCTGACATCTCACTACGCACCCCGAGCACCGGTCACGTTGTGGGACGGCGATCGTACGTTGTTCACCAGGGACACGGTCGTGGTGTCTGCCGGAGGGTTCGAACACGATGGCCACGTGATCGAGTTGCCGAGCGATGCCGCCGGTTTCGCTGGTGGGCTGTACGCAGCGTTGCGCAGGGCCGATGCGCTGGGTGCCGAGCACATCATGATCAAGCCCCCGATCGAGGGGCCGCTGCTGCCGGCGGTCCTCGATCGACTGGCCAAGGCGGCGGCACCGCGGCAGTGAAGGTTCGGGGTGGAGTTCGTGAAGTCTCGGGGCCGGGATAACGTCGCGTCATGGCCGGCTACCCGCAGATCAAACGTTCCGACACTCCACGCTCGTTCGACTCGATCGAGGAGGAGCGAGCTCATCGCAAGCACATGTGCGCGCTGGGCTATCGAGCGTTCGGCCTCCTCCGGTTCGGACAGCTCGGTGACGGTCACATCAGCGCTCGAGACCCGGAGAGGACCGATCATTTCTGGATGCTCGGTTTCGGGATCCCGTTTCGTGACGCCACGGTCGACAACCTGGTGTTGGTGGCCCCCGACGGTTCGTTGGCCGAGGGCGAGGGCGACATCAACATCGCGGCGTACAACATTCACTGGCCGATCCTGAATGCCCGGCCCGATGCCGTGTCGGCCGCTCACACGCATTCGCCCTATGGCACTCCGTTCTCGTCGCAGGTGCGGCCGATCGAACCGCTCACGCAGGAGTCCTGCATGTTCGTCTTCGATCAAGCACTGTTCGACGATGAGGAACTCGAGGTCGTGAGTACCGTCGGGGGGACTCGCATCGCCGAGGCGCTGGGGAACAACAGTCTGGTGATCCTCCGCAATCACGGGCTGCTGACGGTGGGCTCGTCGGTCGAGGCCGCCGTGGGACGTTTCGTGGTGGCCGAACGGGTGACGGAGGCCCACGTGAAGGCCGGCGCCGGCGGTCAGCCGATCTCGATCGAGGGAGCGAAGGTGGTGGCCGACCATTACAACAACCAGAATCTGGAGTGGTTCGCGTTCCAGTACCTGGTGCGAGACCTGCTGCCCGATCCGACCGTGGTCCTGTAGTTGGCCGTGGTCCTGTAGTTGGCCGTGGTCCTGTAGTTGGCCGTGGTCCTGTAGTTGGC
>CALACD010000616.1 GCA_937890445.1 uncultured Acidimicrobiia bacterium
CGCGGCATCGACCAGGGCAACCGAAGAGGGCACCGGCAGGGCGTGCCGTTCGTGGATGATGACCTTCTCGGCATAGGCGGCGCCGCCCACGATGCCCATGACTTCGTCCCCGACCGACCAGGCGCTGACTCGCTCACCGACCGCCGACACGGTGCCCGCGAATTCGAGGCCGGGGATCTCGAGCTCCATGGGAGGGCCGGGATAGAAGCCCATCCGCTGCAGTGTGTCGGCCCGGTTGAGCGCCGTCGCCGTCGAGGTGACCATGATCTCCTCCGGTCCCGGGACGGGCTCGGGGACATCCTCGATGGTGAGGACCTCGGGTCCACCGGTCTGGCGCAGCACAACAGCTCTCATGACACCGAGGCTAGACAGGCTCGGACATCCGGGCCCCATCGACCTCGAGACGGAACGCTGGCCGACGGACCTCCAAGTGCTCAGTCGGAGAAGCCGGCGACGAGTTCGGCGACGTGGGCGAGACCCGATCGCAGTTCGCCGGGGTCGGCCGAACCGACGTTGACGATCAGCTGATCGGCTCCGGCTTCGATCCAGTCGTGCACGGCGGCTTGATCGGTCAGTTCACTCACGTCGACCCGAGGCGCGATGACCAGGTCGGCCCGGGTTCGGCCAGCCTCGTGCAACGCCTCGAGCATCGGTGGGACCGTGGAGGCGAACCCCCGCAGGTTGGCCAGCGGATGCCAGCCCTTGCCGAAACGAGCGGCGCGTCGACGGGCCGCTCCGCCGCCACCCCCGATCCAGACCTCCAGTTCATCGACCGGTTTGGGCGAGGCCACCAATGCGTCCATGGCGAAATGCTCGCCCCGATAGGACGCGGGCCCTGCCGACCACAGGGCCTGCATCACCTCGATGAACTCGTCCGACCACGGACCCCGCCCGTCGAAGATCACCCCCAGCGCCTCGTTCTCCTCGGCCAAGCCACCCACGCCGAGGCCGGCAATCAGGCGGCCCCCGCTGAGCTGGTCGATGGTGGCCAGCGACTTCGCCAGCGCCATCGGATGGAGATACGGCAGCACCAGCACTGACGTCCCCAGCTTGACCGACGAGGTGCGAGCGGCAACGAAGGTGAGCACCGTCAGGGCGTCGTAGTAGGGACGATCGTCGAGACGATCGGCGATGTAGCCGATGTTCAGGATGTGGTGATTGACCCACACCGAGTCGATCCCCCGCTCTTCGGCCTCGACTGCCAGGTCGACGACCAAGGTTGGGTCGGCGACCCCCCAGTTGTTGGGCAACACGAATCCGAATTTCATGGGCGCTACGACCTCGTGGATGCAGCCGGCTCGCACGGGGCGGAACGGGCGGGCTTTCTGGTGGGACCGCCTGACGTTAGTGTCAGGTGACATGGCCGTACAGGTGATCGGAATGATCGGGGTCGCCCCGCCCGCAGACAACGCGACCGTGCACATCATCGACGGCGGGGTCGACCCTCGGTATCTGGTCGAGTTCAGCCGAGCCCACGACGACGCCGGCTTCGACCTGGTGCTGGTCGGTTACACCTCGACCTCGGCCGATGGCTGGGAGGTCGCCACCCATGCCGCAGCCCACACCAACGATGTCGGCTACCTGATCGCCCACCGACCGGGGTTCGTCTCTCCCACCCTCGCGGCCCGCAAGGCTGCGACCTTCGACCAGTTGAGCGGAGGCCGATTCGCCCTGCACATCATCGCCGGGGCCAGCGATCGCGACCAACGACGCGACGGCGACTACCTGGACAAGGCCGACCGCTATGCCCGAGCCGGCGAGTACATCGACATCATGCGTCGCACGTGGACCTCGGATGCTCCCTTCGATGTCGCCGGCCGCTTCTACACCATGACCGATGTCCGCTCCGACGTGCGTCCGCTCCAGCATCCGAGCCCACCCGTCTTCTTCGGCGGCTCGTCGAACGAGGCCCTGACGATGGGGGCCGAACACTGCGATGTCTATGCCGTGTTCGGCGAGCCGCTGGCCGCGACGGCCGAGCGGTTCGAGGATTTCCGGGCCAGGGCCGCCACCTTCGGCCGCAGGGCCACGTTCTCGATCAGTTTCCGTCCCATCCTGGGACGGACCGAGGGTGAAGCGTGGGACCGGGCCGGGCGCATCCTGGCCGCCATCGAGAACGAGAACCCCGAGCGCGGCCAACCCCATGATCACAGCGGCCAACGAATGCTGGCCCACGCAGCGACCGCCGACGTACACGACGAACGGTTGTGGATGAAGGTGGCCGAGGCGACCGGCGCCCCCGGGAACACCAGCTGTCTGGTCGGAACGGCCGAGCAGGTGGCCGACGCACTGCTGGAGTACTACAAACTGGGCGATCTCAGCCACGTGCTCCTGCGGGGGTTCGATCCGCTGCCCGACGCTCGGGAGTTCGGCTCCGAACTCATTCCCCGCCTCAAGGCCGGGGCTCTCGCCCTCGACCAAACCGCCCTCGACCAAACCGCCCTCGAACAGGAACGAATCCCCGCACCATGACCGCTCCCCTCGACGACATCACCGTGATCGAGATCGACAGTTGGATGGCGGCGCCATCAGCCGGCGCAATTCTGGCCGACATGGGCGCCAACGTCATCAAGATCGAACCCTTCACAGGCGACCCGATGCGCAACAATTCGCGCCCCGTGAGACTGCCGGAGGAGACCAAGCACTACGACTACCAGTTCGACGTCGACAACCGAGGCAAGCGCTCGATCACCGTCGATCTGGACAAGCCGGAGGGCGCCGCGCTCGTGCGCCGGCTGTGCGAGACCGCCGACATCTTCATGTGCAACCTGTTGGCCCAACGGCAGGCCAAGTTCGGGCTCGACCCCGCGACCATGCTGGCCGTCAACCCTCGCCTGGTGCACGCCACGCTGACCGGCTACGGCACCACCGGCCCCGAGGCTTGGCGTCCGGGGTACGACGTCACCGCCTTCTTCGGACGCTCCGGCATCTACGACGCCATGCGGGAAGGTGTCGACGGGCCGGTACCCATGGCCCGACCGGCCCAGGGCGACCACACCACGGGTCTGGCCATGGTGGGTGCCATCCTCGGCGCCCTTCGCCTGGCCGAACGCACGGGTGAGGGCCAGGTGGTCGAGACCTCGCTGTACGAGACTGCGGTGTGGACCCAGGCCACCGACTATGCCATCACCGCCCAGGACCGGACCCAGCTCCGACCACGGGACCGCCATCACATGATCATCCCGACCGCCAACCGCTATCCGTGCGGTGACGGCAAATGGGTGGTGCTCAACATGCCCGAGGACGCAGCCTGGACCAAACTGTGCCGGCTGATCGGCCTGGAACACCTCCTGGAAGACGATCGCCTACAGGACCTCAAGGGGCGCTTCACTCACATGCCCGAGATCGTCACCGCCATCGACGGGGCACTCTCGACCAGGACGCGGGACGAATGGGGAGAGATCTTCGATGCCAACGGCGTCATCTGGGGTCCGGTGCTCGGCCTGCAC
>CALACD010000617.1 GCA_937890445.1 uncultured Acidimicrobiia bacterium
CGTTGGGTGACGACGACTGATCCTTCTTGGGGTCGTCCTTCTTGGGGTCGTCCTTCTCGGGGTCGGCGTCCTTGGGGGCAGCCACCGGCTCGTCGCTCATCGCCTTGGGCTCGAGTTCCTCGGGCAAGAGATCCTTGTCCTTCGCCGACGCGTCCTTGGCGTCGGACCCATCGACGTCGTCGGGTTTCGCCGCTTGCTCGGCAGCGGGAGCGGGCTTCTCGACGCGATCGACGAGGGGCAATTCGGCCGGGATTGCATCGATCGGCACATCGGCGACGATGACGGTTCGGTCGTCGCCGGACATGCCGGGCAGTTCGACGATGCCGGTGACCTGAGCGCCGGTGACCGATGCGGCAGCGACAGCACCTCCGAGCAACAGCTTCCCACTCACGGTTCCGGCGAACGTCAGAGCTTCTGCGAACATGGATCTTCTCCTGGGTCGGTCCGCAACGGTGAGCTCTGGATCGCTCACCGCTGGGGCTGTCGGCAGGACCGCCGACGACTGGTTCACCGTGAGACCCACGCCGACGTACTCGGCCAGGGCACCTCGCACCGACGGCGTCGGTGTCGCTGACGTCCGGCTGCGAAGGTCGTCGATCATGGCCGCCAGATCGGTGAACTCCGATGAGGTGACCTCGCCGTCGAGCAATCGCTCCGCAGTGTCCTGATCGAGCGAATCGTCGTGCATCTCGAAGGAGGAATCGTCGATGGTGCTCATCGGGATACGGCTCCTCGAGAGATTTCCTTGCGCATCGTGACCAACGCTCGATGCTGCATGGCCTTCACGGCCCCGACGGAGCGACCGGTCAGTTCCGCGACCTCGTGGATCGGCAGGTCAGCGACCACCCGGAGAAAGACGATCTCGCGTTGCTCGTCGGTGAGAAGGCGCAGCGCGTGAGCTGTCTCGACGTTCAGGCCGGCGAGCGCATCGGTCTCGGCGCTGGGGGCCGTTTCGGAGTCCTCGCCCGTCACGACTTCGGCCGTCCCCCGATTCGAGATCGACTCGGTGGCCCGACGTCGACGTCGTCGGTGTTCGTCGGCGGTCTTGTTGCGGGCGATGGCGAAGACGAAGCTGACGAACGCGTTCGGCCCACCATCGAACCGGTCGATCCGGCCGAAGGCTGCGGCGAAGACATCGTTGGCCACTCCTTCCGGGTCCTCGCTGCCTCTCAGTCGGGCAAAGGCGGTCACCTGGCGCGAGAAGCGGTGCCAGATCCATTCGAACCCGAGGGCATGACCCGCTCGCGCTGCCTCCAAGGCGCGGCCGAACGCGGCAACATCGGCTGCATCGCCGGCAGTGGTGGAGGGCGAAGACATCGTTGTCGTCTTCGGCAACGCGTTGCAATCGCTTGAATGCCGGCAGGCTTGTCAGTCCAGACGGGTTCGTGCAGGACGGCCGGTCCCGAGCGACCGCGAACTCAGGAGACCTGATCCTCCGACCGGTCGGTGGCGGGAGGGGGCGCCGGGGTGAGGGCGGAGATGCTCGCTCGAAGATCGGGATCCATCACGAAGTCGGCCGCGGCCAACGAGGGTTCCAGTTGCTCCAGCGACCTTCCCCCGATCAGAGGCGCGGTCACTGCGGATTGGCCGGCAACCCATGCCACGGCCAGGGTTGCCGGATGGACGCCGGCTTCGGTCGCCAGCGCACTGAGGCGGGCCGCAGCCTCGTAGTCCTGGATGCTTCGGTATCGGGCCTGGTACATGGGATCGTTGGTCAAACGTCCTTCGACCTGGCCGGGTTGGCTTCCGTACTTGCCGGTCAACAACCCGCCGGCCAGTGGACCGTAGGGAATGACCGCCAGATCGGCAGCCGATGCCAGGGGCAGGATCTCGACCTCGGCCTGCCGCTTGACCAGGTTGTACATCGGCTGCATGGCCACGATCGGCGCCCAATCGTGCAGTGTGCCGAGCCCGAGGGCGGTCGCCACCTGCCAGGCTGCGAAGTTCGACACGCCGAGGTACAGGACCGAGCCGCCATCGACGAGACGGTCCAGTGCCCGCAGCGTGTCGCTCAGATCGGTTCGGTTGTCGAACCGGTGGAGATAGAGCAGATCGATGCGATCGGTTGCGAGCCGGTCCAGGCTGGCTCGAACCGCCCGCTCCAGATGGTAGGCCGAGGCGCCGCGGGCGTTGACGCCCGAACCGGTCGGGAACCCGACCTTCGTCGCCAACACGATCTCGTCGCGGACCGATGCCAGGCAACGACCCAGGATCTCTTCGGCCCGTCCGCCGCTGTAGACGTCGGCACAGTCGAAGTGGTTGATGCCGACGTCGAGGCAGCGATCGACGATGCGGCGGGCCTCGGTCTCGTCGGTGTCGGTCCCGAAGGCCAACGTGCCCAGTCCCAGTGTCGAGAGACGGACACCCGTGGTCCCGAGTCTTCGGTACTTCATGCAGCCTTCTCCTCCGAGGAGACGTCGGGGGCCGGTGGCCGAGCGGTCAAAGCAGGAACGCCATCGTGGGAAGCGAAAACGACGAGTTGACCAACTCGACGGTCTTGGCCGCCATACGCCATCCCACTTCGGTTCGGTGGAGACGATGGGTGGTGCGGCCGGCCCAGGTCCGCAGTTCGTTGGTGGCCTGGATCGAGTGTTCCCGCAGAACGAAGTTCGACCCGACCATCACCGCCGTGAGCGGACCATCGACGTCGATCGCCAACAACTCGACGTTCGAGATGACCCGTCGCATCGGTGACGCCGGCGTCTGGGCGTAGCGAATTCCGGTGTTGAGCTGCCGGATCCGGGTCTCGAGACGATTCCGATTGTCGTTGATGTAGGACACCCTGGTGGTCGGGTCGTAGTCGGCAGCGCCCTGCGGGACCCAATAGTGCATCTCGTCGTCGACGAGAGCGAGCCACTCGTCGTACCGGGACTCGTCGGCCAGTCGGGCCTCCCGATACAGGAAGGCCTCGACCTCGGCCCGCAGGAGCAGGTGATCGATGCTCACGGCCGTGTCGACCGACCCGTCGGCCGCCATCACGCCACCATCATCTGATGCCAGTGGCGCCAGAACCCTCGACCCGGGACCTCGTCGGAGACATGGCCGACACGATCACCCCGCTCGTCGATGCGTTCCCGATCCCGCCCCCGGCTCAGATCCATCCATCCGCCACTGTGGCCGAACGCGACCTGCAGCCGTTCGGCCGCCGCGGCATCGTCGGGCAGCAGGAAGCCGGCCGGTCCCATCGCGGCCTCGGACTGTCGCAGAACCCGCTGGTTGAACGAAGGTGACACACCACCCAACAGCAGGGGGGTGTGATAGTGCACGGTGCGGTCCACGGCGACCGGATCGATGATGGCGAAGTTCATCTCACCCAGGAACAGGTTCGGGAAGATGAGGGCGTGCGGGGGACCCCGCCACAGCAGTTCTTCGGCCCGGTCGGTGCCGTGGGCTGCTGTCAGCGCCTGGCAGTAGTCGGCAACCCGGTCACGAGGGACTCCCAGCCATGCCAGTTGACGATCGTAGCCCCGCCAGAACTCGAGCTCGATGTGACCGCGGCCGCGATCGCGGGTGGTGGCCGTCACCTTGTGCTCTCCGGCCAGTACTGCTGCTTCGTACTGGCTGCCGGGCACCGTTCGCCACAGCGACGCGTGCAGTGTGCCGAGGTGGTAGCCGTCGAGGTCGCTCTCGGCCCACATCTTCCAGTTCGAT
>CALACD010000618.1 GCA_937890445.1 uncultured Acidimicrobiia bacterium
CTCCGTCCTCCTTCGTCGACGCGAAGCCGATCAGTCGGTTCTCCGGTCGAAGCATCACACCGAAACGCTCCGCCACCGTCGACTGCGCCAGTCGGATCAGCGCATGGACGTCGTCGGCCGATCCGCCGGGATCGGCCTGGATGAAGTTGGCGTGCTTGATCGAGATCTCGGCCGACCCGACCCGACGGCCTTTCAAACCGGCGGCATCGATCAATCGACCGGCCGAGTCACCCTCGGGGTTGGCGAACACGCTGCCGGCGTTCTGTCCGCCCGGTTGGTTGGCTCGGCGCCATCCGACGATCTCGGCCAGCAGGGCCTCGGACTCCTCGATCGATCCGGGCCGGAGGCTGAACCCGGCCTCGAGCACGACGCTGGTGTCGACCAGGGCCGAGTGGCGATACGTCAGTTGCAGGTCCTCGGAGCTCCACACCGAGGGGCCGCCATCGATCAGATCGAACACGGTGGCCCGATCCAGCGTCGCGGCCATGTCAGATCCGTGCCCTCCGGCGTTCATCCGAACCGCGCCACCCACCGAACCCGGGACACCAACGGCCCATTCGAGTCCGGTCAGCCCTCGATGAGCGCTCTGGCGGGCGAGCATGGGAAGCTTGGCCGCCCCCCCTGCTCGCACCGATACGAGACCGCGGTCAGCGAACTCGATCCGCTCGAAGGCGGTCCCGAGTCGTAGCACGACCCCGTCGAATCCGGCGTCGGCGACAAGCAGATTCGAGCCCCGACCCACGACCAGCGTGGCCACCGACGTCCCTCGGAGCCGTTGTCGAACCAGTTCCAGTGTCGGCAGGCCGTCCACCTCGACCAGCACCGCAGCCGCACCGCCGACGCGATAGGTGGTGGCGTCGGCCAACGAACAATCGACGACGGCCCGATCTCCGAGGTCGGCGCTGAGCGCGTCGGCCACGGCCCGGGTCTCGGGATTCCAGAGCCGGGGCCCGGGTCCGGGACGTGGTCGTTCGGGCGCGACCATCACGACCCTTCCTCCGTTTGCTGATCCGTTTGCTGATCCGTTTGCTGATCCGTTTGCTGATCCGACTGCTTACTGCGTCGTTGGAGGCGGCTCAGCACTCGATCCGGTAGCAGTGTCAGATCTCCTGCACCCAGGGTCAGGCAGAGGTCGCCGGCACGAAGCTCGTCGGCGAGGAGGTCGACCACCTGCTCGAGGTCCTCGACGTAGCGAACGTCGGACTCAGGGTGCAGTCGAAGGACCTCGTCGACAATCAGCCGACCCGTGATGCCCGCTCGGGGCGCCTCGCCCGCAGCGTAGATCCCGGTCACCACCAGCATCTCGGCGTCGACGAAGGCGTCACCGAACGTCGACCAGAGCTGATCGGTGCGACTGAAGCGGTGAGGCTGAAAGACGGCAACCAGTCGCTCGGGCCGGATCGAGCGAGCGGCAGACAGCGCCGATGCCACCTCGGTCGGAAGGTGGGCGTAGTCGTCGAACAACTGGATCTCGTCGTGGATTCCCCGCAACTCGAATCGTCGTCCCACGCCGCCGAACGACGAAAGGGCGTCGGCCACGAGCTCGGGATCGGCACCCAACTCGACCGCAATGGCGTAGGCCGCGGTGGCGTTTCGGGCGTTGTGCATGCCCGGCTGCAGCAGGCGGATCTCCCGACTGCGCCGCAACGGCCCGGAGGTCCGGTCGACGACGGAGAAGGAGATGCCAACCGGGGTCGGCATCGGATCCACGATGCGGTAGTCGGCGTCGGTCGCCACCCCGTACGTCGTGACGACCCCGACGGTGGCCAGCCGAGCCGAACCGGGATCGTCGAGACAGACGAGTCGTGGACCGTCACATTGTTCGATGAAACGGACGAACGCTGCCTCGAGTCCGCTGAATCCGCCATAGTGTTCGAGGTGGTCGGGCTCGACGTTGGTCACGACCACCGCCGAGCTGGCGAGTTCGACGAACGTTCCGTCGCTCTCGTCGGCTTCGACCACCAGCAGGTCTCCCTCGCCGACCGCGGCGCCGTGACCCAGATCGCGCAGGTCGCCACCAACGATGTACGACGGTTCGAGGCCGGCACCCAGGAGTGCGGCCGTCAGCATCGCGCTGGTCGTGGTCTTTCCGTGGGTTCCGGCCACCGAGATCGTTCGGTGCTGGGCCGTGATGGCGCTCAGGATGGTGGCCCGAGTCACCACCTGGACGCCGAGCCGGCGGGCGTGCAGGACTTCCGGATTCGATTCCGGGACGGCCGTCGACAGGGCGACGATCTCGGCGTCGGCCACCTGCTCGGCCACGTGACCGACCGACATCGCCAGCCCTCGGGCCCGAAGACGCTCGAGGGGCGCGGACGAACGAAGATCCGAGCCCGACACCCGGTGACCGGACCCGGCCAGGATCTCGGCGATGGCACTCATACCGCTCCCGCCCACTCCGATGATGTGGATCCGGCGCGGCGTGGACAGATCCACGGTGGACTCAACCATCGGTCGGTGCGCCCGGCCAAACGGGCCGGTCCGGAGTCTGGGGAACGATCAGGTTTCCTGCTGCGATCAGCATGCGGGCCACGTCGGCGGCCGCATCGGGGCGACCGACCGATGCAGCGGCCTGGGCCATGGCATCGAGCCGACCCCGGTCGGCGACCAGGGGCTCCAGTAATTCGGCCAAACGGAGGCCCGACAGCTCGGCGTCGGCCAGGCGCAACGCACCCTTGGCATCGACCAATTCGTCGCTGTTGGCCCGTTGGTGGTCCCGGGGGGCGCCGGGAAGG
>CALACD010000619.1 GCA_937890445.1 uncultured Acidimicrobiia bacterium
AGAGCTATGCCACTGACCCAGGATGAGATCATCGAGGCCCTGCGCCCGGTCCAGGACCCGGAGCTGCACCGCAGCATCGTCGACCTCGAAATGGTACGGCGGGTCGAGGTGGATCTTCCGAAGGTATCTGTTGCCATCGATCTGACGATTGCCGGTTGTCCCCTGCGGGCCGAGATCGATCGCCGGATTCGTGACGCCGTCGTCGCCCTCGAGGGTGTGGAGGACGTGACGATCGAGTTCGGCGTCATGAGCGACGAGCAGCGGGCGGCATTGCGGGTGAAGCTGCACGGTGATCCAGGGGCAACTGCGGGTAACAACCAGGCGCACGGTCATGCCGAGGGTCGTGACATTCCGTTCGCCGACCCCGATTCTCGGACCCGGGTGTTGCTCGTCGCTTCGGGCAAGGGTGGCGTCGGCAAGAGCTCGGTGACGACCAATCTTGCGGTCGCCCTGGCCAACGCGGGCAAGAAGGTTGCCGTGGTCGACGCAGACGTCTGGGGTTTCTCGATCCCTCGGATGCTCGGCGTCGATCGGGACCCGACCATCATCGACGAGATGATCGTGCCACCCGAGGCCAACGGTGTGCGTTGCATCTCGATGGGCTTCTTCGTGGAGGAGGACCAGCCCGTGATCTGGCGCGGTCCAATGCTGCACAAGGCGCTCGAGCAGTTCCTGACGGATGTCTTCTGGGACGATCCCGATTACTTGTTGATCGATCTGCCGCCTGGTACTGGCGACATCGCGCTGTCGATCGCACAGTTCCTGCCACGAGGCGAGTTGATCGTGGTCACCACCCCGCAACCTGCAGCCCAGAAGGTGGCGCAGAGGGCCGCCTACATGGCACAGAAGGTGAACATCCAGGTGATCGGCGTCATCGAGAACATGAGCTGGTTCACCGGCGACGACGGCACCCGCTACGAGCTCTTCGGTGAGGGTGGAGGGGCGGATCTGGCGGAGAAGCTGGAGGTGCCCCTGATGGCGCAGATCCCCTTGGTCACGGCGCTGCGGCAAGGAAGCGACGAGGGAAACCCGATCGCCGTCGACTCCTCCACCGAGGCCGGTGCCGTCTTTGCCCAACTGGCCGAACGGATCGACGTCGAGTTCGCGCCCAAGCGGCGCTACCGGTCCGAGTTGAAGGTCATCTGACCGGGTAGGTTCTGAACGATGGAAATCCGGATCGGTATCGCAGACAGCCCCCAGATCGTCGAAATCGAGCTGGCCGAGGAAACGGACCGGGATGCCTTGAAGGCAGAGGTCTCTGCAACACTCGCCGACACCACCAAGGTGCTGTGGCTCACGGACCGGCGGGGCAAGGAAACAGCCATCCCCGGTGTCCGAATTTCGTTCGTAGAGATCAGTGAGGCCGATGTTGAACGTCGCATCGGCTTCGGAGCCTGACCGACCGGATCTCGATCAGCACTCGGCCGAGACCGTCGACGCCTCGTCGATGGCAAGACCCCGGCTCGTCATCCTGTCGGGCAAGGGTGGGGTAGGGCGCTCCACCGTGGCGGCCGGTCTGGCCATCGCTGCTGCAGCACGAGGGGAGCGTGTGCTCGCCGTCGACGTCACTGCCGACGGCGGCCTGGCCGCGGCCGTTGCCTCGGCCCGCACCGGCCCGGTCGACTCCGAGGAGAACGGGTTCGGGTCGCTCGAGGTCCTGGCCTTGAGCACGGAACAGTCGTTGTCGCAGTACGTCGAGCTGTACCTCAAACTGCCGATCGCTCCCAGTCGCATCGGTCCGATCGCGCGCATCTTCGACTACGTCGCCACGGCAGCGCCCGGAGTGCGAGAGATCCTGACGATCGGCAAGATCGCTTGGGAGGTCCGTGAAGGCCCCTGGGATGCGGTGATCGTCGATGGGCCCGCTACCGGACACATCATCGAGCTCCTGGCCGCAGCCGACAACCTCGGGAGTGTCATCGGACGAGGAGTCCTGGTCGACCAGACCGATTGGATCGGTGAACTTCTCGCCGATCCCGTGACCACGCAGGTGGTGACCGTCGTGACGCCAGAGGAACTCCCGACGTCGGAAACGCTCGGGCTGATCCACCGGATCGAGCACGAGACACGAGTGGCAATCGCCGGGATCGTGGTCAACCGGGTTCCCCCCATGCTCGGCCCCGACGGCGATGCGCGTGTCGTTCGCGAACAGGCGGAACCCGGGGTGTCCGACGGCTTGCGGAAAGCCCTGGGCCTGGCGATGAGCCGCAGCGAGAGCACCGAAACGCAGCTGGTTCGACTGGCCGAGACGGGCCTGCCCCGTTGCTTGGTCGGCGAGGTCGTGGACCCGGTTGCGGCCGTCGTGGCTGCCGGGGTCGCTGCCCTGGTGGGTCGGTCATGATGGCAGCCTCGCCATCGGAGCCCGTCGACGGATTGTTGGCATCGGCGACGGTCTTGGTGGTCATCGGACCGGGAGGAGTGGGCAAGACCACCCTCGCCGCAGCCCTGGGTGCTCGGGCCGTGGTGAGCCACCAACGTCGAGTACTGGTCGTCACCGTCGACCCGGCTCGGCGGCTGGCCGAAGCCCTCGGCATCCGGGAAGTGGCAGAGGAACCCATCCTCGTTCCGGCCGGCCCCGGGGCTGGTCGGTTGTGGGCGCTGATGGTCGACATGGCTCGGAGCTGGGATCGTCTGGTGCACCGTCATGCGCCGGATGCCAAGACCGAGTCCTCGCTCCTGGAGAATCCGCTCTATCGAACGTTGACGACCCGTTTCGTACAGAGTCACGACTACATCGCCCTCGATCGATTGGCTGATCTGGTCGACGACGATCGTTACGACCTGGTCATCATCGACACCCCACCGTCGACCCATGCGCTCGGCGTGTTGGATGCACCCGATCGAATGATCGACTTCTTCGGAAGTCGACTGTCGACGTGGCTGACGGCGCCCTATCGAAACCGACTCGTGCGGGCGTCGGCATCACCGTTCCTGGCGGTGGCCGAGCGATTGTTGGGGGGGCCGTTCCTGGCTCAGATCGCAGACTTCTTCTGGCTCTTGTCGGCCCTTCAACCCGACTTCGTTCGACGGGCGAAGCAGGTCAACGTGGTGCTCAATGCCCCCGATACCCGCTACGTGATGGTCCACACGCCCGAACCCCTTCCGGCTCAGCGGGCCATCGAACTCGCCGCTTCGTTGGCCGAACGCGGATTCGTTCCCTCCCTCGTCCTGGTCAATCGGTCGCCCGATCCGATTCTGGCGGCCGTGACCGATGCCGAGGTCGAGCAGATCGACGACGAACGAGTACGGGAGGCCGTGGCGGCGGTGCTTCGAGAGGCTCGGCGAGAGATGCCCGATTGGGGCGACATCCCGATCCAGAAGGTCCCCTGGTCCAATGAACTGGCGACCGTGGCCGATCTGGCCGGAGTCTTCGACGCCGCAATCTGAACCGCGTCGGCGTGAGGAGAACCACCCCTTGCGGCCCGGTCGGTCCACGCGGTGCACTGGCGTTCATGCTCGCTCATCGAATCAGGCAGCACCCGTGTCCTCGTTGCGGTGCCGCGGGTGTCGTCGATTTCGTCGACCTGCTTCGGAATCGAGCAGAACTGCACTGTTCGACGTGTCCGACGGGATGGGCCGAGTTGATCCATGCTGCGTCGGGTCCCCGTTGCGATCAGCAGCTCACGGGTTCCGACTGAACGAGGTCTAACCTGGGCGAGCAATGGTCAGCCTCAGTGATCTCGCCCGACAGAACACGAGCCTGGGTCCTGAGTCTCGCACCCATCTTCGTCGTCTCGTGGCGTCGTGGGGCTTGTTGTCCGACCTGAGCTTCTCCGATCTGCTCCTGTTCACCAGCGTCGATGGGGCTGGCGAGGACGGTGGCCGGTTTCTGGTTCTGGGCCAGATCCGGCCCACGACGGCCCAGACGCTCTATCACGAGGATCTGGTGGGCCAGTTCATGGACAGCGAACACCGGCCGCTCGTGTCGGCCGCGATGTCTGCGGGTGAAGTGGTCACGGCCGAGGTGGACCTTGCGTTGGCCGGACAGCGGGTATCGGTCATCGCAGTGCCCGTTCGTTGCGGCGACCAGGTCGCCGGAATCCTCACCATCGAGACGCCGCGTCTGGGGGCACGACCCGAGGGCGAATTGGAGCGAGCCTTTCAGGGTGTCCTCGCGAAGATGATCGACATGATCTCGTCGGGCGCTTTTCCCTTCGCCTACGAGGATGCCGACAACGAGCAATCGCCCCGAGTCGGCGACGGAGCGGTGGTCCTGAACCGCGACGGGCTGGTCGACTACTCGTCACCCAACGCCAACTCGGCCCTGCACCGTCTCGGTTTCCTGGCCGACACCAGAGGCCGGAGTCTCGAGGATCTGGGTTTCCGGCCCGACTTCCTGCGGACGGCATTCCGGCTTCGGGTTCCGGTGACCGAGGAGATCGAGCGGGGCTCGTCCGTCACGATTCTGGCTCGAGTCTTGCCGCTGGTGCGGCACGATCAGATCGACGGCGCCATCATGCTGCTACGTGACGTTTCGGAACTTCGTCGACAGGAGCGCCTCCTGGTCTCGATGGATGCAACGATCCGAGAGATCCACCATCGGGTGAAGAACAATCTTCAGACCGTGTCGTCCCTCTTGCGACTCCAGGGTCGGCGTGTCGAAGTTCCCGAGGCCAAGGCCGCCATCGAGGAGTCGGTTCGGCGAATACGTTCCATCGCCCTGGTGCACGAGATCCTGGCCCAGGACGGTGGCGATGATGTTGGCCTCGACGATGTGGTGAAGCCGATCGTGGCGATGGTGCAAGAAGCACTGGTGGCCCCCGATCGTCCCATTCGTTTCCGGGTCGTGGGAGACGGACCGAATCTCCCGGCCGCCACGGCCAGTTCGTTGGCCGTGATCCTGACCGAACTGCTGCAGAACGCTGTGGAACACGGTTTCCCCCCCGGATCGGTCGGGGGTCAGATCACGGTCGAGTTGGCTCTGTTTCCCGACGAGTTGATCATTCGGGTGCACGACGATGGGGTTGGCCTGGGCGAGTCATTCGATCTCGACACCAGCGCTGGTCTCGGTCTGACGATCGTGAGGACGTTGGCCTCCGGCGAAATGGCAGGCGAGGTGACCATGAAGCCCGGTCGGGGTGGGGGAACGACTGCACAATTGCGGGTTTCCCTGGCAGGCCCTACGCCGTGAGGAGCGCAGTCGGTTCGGGAGCGCAGTCGGTTCGGGAGCGCAGTCGGTTCGGGAGCGCAGTCGGTTCAGACTCGAGAACGGCGATGCGAGAGGTAGGTGCGACGCAGATGGCGACGCTCCTCCTCGGAGGTCCCGCCCCATACGCCCGAATCCTGGTTCGAGCGAAGTGCGAACTCGAGACACGGATTTTGCGCAGCGCAACCCATGCAAACGGCCTTGGCAGCGTCGATCTGGGTGATGGCGAGGCCCGTGGTCCCGACGGGGAAGAACAGCTCGGGATCGGTGTCCCGGCAGGAGGCTACGCCTCGCCACGAGGTGTCGGTCGGCTCGTTGGGCCGGTCTGCAACCTTTTTCGCCACTCGTTCGAACATCTCGGGAACCACGATCTGCGTGGTACGGGTCTCGGTAAGGGCCACATTGTCCTCCTCGTCCTGTGCTGTGTCTCCCGACGAGCGATCGTCGTTCGAACTCTGATGTCGGTTGTTCGAGTGTCGAGACGACCTTCCCAGGCTGCCCGTGAA